>NZ_CP136761.1 GCF_032931615.1 Palleronia sp. LCG004 | reverse complement strand
GCTCTTCTTCTGACACCTGCGGCGGTTGCCGCTCAGGACGGGTCCCGGATCGCGGTCATGTCCGCGTTCGAGCCGGAATGGATCGCCCTGCAGGAGGAGCTCGACGATGCGGAGGAAGAGATCATCAACGGCAACCGGTTCATCACCGGCACGCTCGAGGGGCGCGATGTCGTCCTCTTCCTGTCGGGCGTCTCGATCGTCAACGCGGCGATGACGACGCAGCTCGCGCTCGAACGGTTTGACGTTTCGGGTATCGTCTTCTCAGGCATTGCCGGCGGTGTGGACCCGAGCCTCGACATCGGGGATGTCGTGGTCCCGCAGCAATGGGGGCAGTATCTCGAAGGCGTGCTCGCACGTGAGGGCGAGGACGGTACGTTCGCGATGCCGCCCTGGATGAGCACGGGCTTTCCCAATTACGGCATGATGTTCACCCGCGACGTTTCCGTCATGCGCGACGGGCTCGACGCGCCCGAAAAGCGGTTCTGGTTCGACGTGGATCCGGACTTCCTCGCCGTTGCGCAGGACGTGGCGGCCGCGACCGAGCTCGACGCCTGCGCGACGGAGGAGGATTGCCTGTCGGAGCCGCCCGAGATCGTCGTGGGCGGCACCGGCGTGTCCGGCGCGCGCTTTGTCGACAACGCCGATTTCCGGGCCTTCGTCTTCGAGACGTTCGAGGCACGGGTTCTCGACATGGAGAGCGCGGCCGTGGCCCAGGTGGCCTATGCGAACGATGTGCCGTTCATCGCCTTCCGCTCGCTGTCGGATCTTGCGGGCGGGGGCGACGGAGAGAACGAGATGTCGACCTTCATGGACATCGCCTCCGACAACTCCGCGAAAGTTGTCCTGGCGTTTCTGGCGGCGCTGCCCGAAGGATAAGAAAGGGCGCGATTGGTTTTCCCGTAAGTTGAGGACATGTCGATCTGTTCAAATTCCGGTCGGAGATCGTCTGGCGTTTGATCGCAATTCCAAACTATAGCCCCAAAAACGTTCGTCGCAAAAGTTCGAAAGTGCAGTGTGTCCAGAGCCAGAATGCGTCTCGCCCGGCATGGCGGCGAGCCTTCACGTAAAGACAATAGTGGCGTAGGCGGAGGATGATGGCGGTCTGGTCTTGAACCGGCAGAAACCGCTAAACCATTTGCAGTAACCTGAATTCCCCACGAGCTTCTCTCATCGGTGGGTATGTCGGTTCGGCGCTTCCGCCGCCGTGTTGAGCGCCATGTGCCGGCAATGCGCTACGCTTGAGGTCATCTTTGGGTTGGCCGCCCGGTAGGATCCGAGATTGTCGGTCGCCACTACCCGCGACAGGCATCACTTCGTAACCGCCTGCGGTTGTCCCGCCTGAAAGCTGGAGTGTCGCAGCCCACGCCCGGATCGTTTGGTAGGAGACGCCCGCCCCACGCTCTGCAAAGACGTCTCGGCCGTTTTGCAACCCCGGAGCGAAGCGGTGGTTCGCTAAGACGGCATGGCCGATAGACGTTGCGGGGGAAGCGATGCCCTTGGATGAGAGAATAATCGTTGAGGTTCTCCATCTGGTAGACCTCCGACCAAGCGATGAGGTCGCCGTTGACCTGAGAATGCCGGGCACCGACGGTGCCTTATGAACGAAGCTCCTAAGTATTCTTTGTGTACTCTGAGATTCCTAGTTGCGCCATTGTATGCGCTGGATGAAAGAGAATGATAATGACCCTAGCAGGATTCCCGTTTGGCCCACTCCCTTCTGCCAATATTCGAATGTACGTCCGCAAGCTGGTCGCCCGGAATAGGGGATCCAGGCTTTATGGGCTGGTTCACCGTGATCGCCTACCTCGCCGCGGCGGGTTTCTCTCTAACTCTTGCCATGAAGCGTGATCGGCTTGCCCTTGAGCATACGTTCTGGGCCATATCAGGTGCCGGACTCCTGTTTCTCGCAATTAACAAGCAGCTCGATCTTCAGAGCTTGCTGACTGCGGCAGGGCGTTGCACCGCAAAGCTTCAGGGTTGGTACGACATGCGCCGCACGGTGCAGATCGACTTTATCATGGGTCTGATCGCGTTGGCCGTCATGGGTGGGGCCGTCGGGCTCTGGGCACTGCGCCGCACGATCCGCCGGATCGGCATCGCGTTTCTCGGGCTCGTGTGGATCACCGGTTTCGTTCTCGTTCGAGCGGTCGGCTTTCACGATATCGACCAACTGACCGGCCTGCAAATTGCAAGCATGCGGCTCAATTGGGTCTTCGAATTGGGAGGGATCGCCGTGTTTGTTCTCGGATGCGTCATCGCGCTATCGGCATCCCGTTCGTCGCGATCCGAATTGTAATTTCAGGCTAAGGGAGTGTGTTTGTTGGGTGTTTCGATCATGTCGACGAATGGCGGATCCAACGGCGGATCGACGCGATGTAAATGAAGCCGAAGAAACTTTTGTGGAGTGCCCCCACTGAAGTGGTCCACCAACTGCAATACGATTATCTCGTTCAGGAGGACCAGAGATGGCAGGGAAGCGAGACAAACCCGAAGAGACTGTATTAGGCTCAGGACTCATAGCCAACAGATGACGGTCGCGGCGAGCGCGATGGCCGACAGGAAGACCTTCGGACATCGATCGTAGCGCGTGGCGACACGACGCCAATCCTTAATGCGGCCAAACATGATCTCGATGCGGTGGCGGCGCCGGTATCGGCGCTTGTCGTATTTGATCGGCACCGTGCGCGACTTGCGCGGCGGAATACAGGCCTGAATCTTGCTTTCTGACAACGAGTTACGAAACCAGTCGGCGTCGTAGCCGCGGTCGGCGATCAGCCAGTCCGCCTGCGGAAACCGGCTCTGGAGCGCGAGCGCGCCTGTGTAGTCGCTGACCTGGCCGGTGGTCACGAAGAGGCGGACGGGACGGCCCTGCCGGTCAGTGACGGCGTGCAGCTTGGTGTTCATGCCGCCCTTCGTCCGGCCGATCAGGCGGCCACGCCCCCCCTGTTGAACACGCAGGCTGGACGCCGTGCGATGCGCTTTCAGGTAGGTCGCATCGATCATCACGGTCGTCTCCTCGCCGTGCTCGGCCACCAACCCGGCCATGATCCTGGCGAAGACGCCTCTATCCCTCCACGGCTTCCAGCGGTTGTAGAGCGTTTCCGGGGCTTGCGCGGCCCCACCGGGACCACGGTCCCCTTCAACTGTGCGGGCCGTATTTCCTTGGCCTATGTCGCCACCGCAAGCCGTTGCGATTTACAAAGATAATACCGCTCAGAACCCGCCGGTCATCGACCCTGGGCTTGCCGTGCGACTTGGGGAAAAAAGGCTCAAGACGCGCCATCTGCTCATCGCTCATTTAGTAGAGATCTGACATACTCACCGCTCGTTCTCGATCGATGAATCACGCTCGCTCAACCAAATCAATGGGTCCTGACCCTAGATCCACGGCGTTTCGCAGAAACATATTGGCACAGTTCGCTGCCACCGTATAAGCGGAACCACCATCGTTTAGTCGAAAGAAAGCAAGCCGATGAGGTGTCTAAGCGCCTTGCAAGTTATGATAACCTCCTCGACGGCGACCTGATCGCGGTCGATCGCGCCGGGGTCGGTCGCAACGGGCGCGCGGTGTTGGCGGTGGTCGAGGGGGCGGTGACGGCGAAGATCCTACGCCGCAAAGGCGATCGGGTCTGGCTCGCACCGGCCAACAGCCGGGAGAACTACCCCGACATCCCGTTCACCGAGGAGACCGAGGTCTGGGGCGTGATCGCGGGAGTGGTGCGGCGCTACGAACTGGAATGACGCGTAAGCCGATCGCGATCTCCGACCGCGCCAACTTCTACGTCTCCTGCGAGCGCCTCTTCGACCCGACGCTGAAGGACGCGCCGGTGGTCGTGCTCAGCAACAACGATGGATGCGCGATCGCCCGTTCGGACCAAATGAAACCTTGGGTGAAAATGGGCGAACCTTTGCATCTTTTCCGCGAAAAGATGGAGCGACACGGCATCCGGGTGTTTAGCTCGAACTACACGCTCTAAGGTGTTACGTGGAATCAAAAACTTTTCCAAACATTTTCAACGCCATGTAGTCTCATCGCCTCTCAGCGATAAATCGCCGCAGCGTTGCCAACTGAAACTTCGGGATCGCGCCGTAAGGATCCAAGCATAGGATGTATTGACGTGTAGTCGCCGTGCGATGGGGCAACCGATGACTGGAATGCACAGAAAGAACCTTCCGCCCGGTACGCGGCTCCCATTCGTGGCGACGTGCTTGCATGCCCAATCATGGCTAGGCCTGCTCGCCAACCTTGGTCGTTCGGAGCACACGGTAGAGGCATACGGACGGGGCCTAGATCAGTACATGGCGTTCTGTTCAGGACGCGGCGTCGATCCGCTCTTCGCGACACTCGAAGATGTTTCTCTGTTCGTCCGTTGGCAACGAGGCGAGCCATGCGATTGCATGGAAAGGCGAAGCGCAGTCGCAAATAGCACGCTACTGCAGCGGCTCACCGCCATCCGGCTTTCGTATGATCATCTTCGATCTTCTCGCGTTCGTGCAGAGAACCCTGTTCCTCGAGGGTACTCGTACGAGCGATCAATATCTATCGAAGCCCATTCCGGTACTGGCAGAACACTCGTCGCCAAAGTCGAGACGTTACCAAAAATCCCCATTGACGTGGATTAGTTGGCTATTTTGCATTCCGCCGCAGAAGAAAGTCTCCGTAATCGAGTTATGCTGGCCTTAGCGTATTTCGGGGCTTTAAGAAGGGAAGAGCTGGTGCGGCTCGAAGTCTCGGATATTGACTTTTCTCGGCGGCTTATCACATTGCGACCCGACACGACTAAGGGTGGTCGGTCTCGCATAGTATCTTATGCCAACTCGGTCGGTTCGAACCTTGTTTTGTATGTGGCTGAGCGACACCGTCTTGATCGCAGGCCCGGACCGCTGTTCCTCTCGACATCTAACAGGAACCGTGGCGCGTCGTTGAGTAAGTGGCAGTGGAGCAAGACGGTGAAGACGATCGCCGACCGGGCCGGTGTACCCGGTTTCTCCACCCACACCCTTCGTCATCTTAGACTGACTCACCTGGCGCGCGCCGGTTGGCGTCTCCACGAGATTGCGGCCTATGCCGGGCATCGTAACCCGAAATCGACGATGACTTACCTTCACCTGTCTGGCGCGGAGCTCACTAGCCGGATTGCCCAAACCGTTGGACCCAGGGATGAAAGTGTCAATGCCGTGCTTTTTCAATGAGAACAGGTCTCAATCACCTCGTCTGAAGTGGGATGCGCCGGGGATCGTCGATCTGGATTTCTCGGATATTGACCGCGATCCTCGCCTTCCTTCTCTCGAGCGAGAAGCCCTCTCGGCGTGGATGTCCAAGAAGGTACAGCGTAAAAACATTACGGCGAATATTCCGAAAACCTATGCACCGCTGGGGCGCATCTGGGGGCGGTTCCCGCAAGGCTACCAGCCGGCGGAGCGAAGCTGGAAAGAGATCTTGTTCCATGCTTACCGCCGCGACCGAACCATTTGGGGCTTTGATCACGAAGACTGGTCAGCGTTCCTCCGGGACGATCGCAGACGTGTGGCTCACGGGCGTCAATTCCTCTTTGCGACAGCATATTTCATAGGGGGATACAAATACACTCCAGAAATTTCTAATTCATTTCGAAGTTGCGTCGCAGCCGAGCTCATTTTCGGCCGCGCCGCGTACTGGTCAATGAGTGACCGCCTCGAAGACGGATTGGAAGAACTCGGTTACAAAAAATCTGAGCGACGCCGGCACTTTTCGAATGCACTGGCGAAATTAGTTCTTGAAACTCGGTCTATTGATCCCTCGGATTTCACCGAGGAAGCACTCTGGAAGCTTTCCGAGCGCGGTCATGCGCAAACTGTCGGGCGACAATGTGGCAAGATTTCTCACGCATTGGCGTACAAAGGCTATATTCCGAATAGTCTCCGGATGCGTGTCTATGAAAAGTATCAAACTCGGGATACGGGTGAGATTGCTCCGGAATGGGTGGCAATGGCCACCCGTTGGCGCCGGACCTCGACAATCGGTAAGCCGACCAGGGTATCAACCTACGGTACGTTATTGAAAATTGGTCTCTGGCTTGCGCGAACTCACCCGAAGGTCCGAAGTCCTGCAGACTGGGATGTGACAACAGCGGCCGAGGCGATCGCGATAATTTTGGAGATGTGCGTGGGCGATTACGCTGTACCCGGTTCGGGACGGGTCCCCCCGCATCGACTGGGCAAGCCGTTGATGGTCAACAGTCGTTCGGCTATAATCTCGCATCTAAGGCGGTTTTTCCACGACATACAGATTTGGGGCTGGGTCGAGCCTCGCTTCAATCCGCGGTTCCATCTTTCAACACCTAGAAAAATTCTGAACCAACGAGGTCCCAACCCGCGGGTGATTGACGAGCCCATATGGCTCAAGCTCGTTTGGGCTGCGACTGCCTTACAACCTTAGGACGTTCCACCGTCGCCGCATTACCCGTTCGCCCTAGTCAAGGCCGCTGCAGTTACGTGGACACACGCCGGATTACGGTCGAGCGAGATCCGACGTCTGCGCCTCAATTGCGTGGAAATGCAGACGGAAGAGATAGTCGACGAGAACGGCGTCACGCCGCCTGGCAGCGTGTGTTACCTGACGGTTCCGGCGGCTAAGACGTCACGCGAGTTTACCAAGCCCGTTGCGCCCATCGTCTATAATGCGATCCACGACTGGATGGCCATCCGCCCGGTACAGCCGGACATTGTTGACGAGAAGACCGGTGTTCACGTTCCTTTCTTACTAATGAACAGGGGGCGCCTCGTCAGCGCGGGCTTCTTCAATGGCACTGTCATTCCCACGCTTTGCGCCAAGGCTGGCGTGCCTCGAAGCGACAGCCGGGGGAAGATAACAAGCCACCGTGCCCGATCCTCGACGCTGACCGCGCTGGCGAACGCCACGCATCCTCTGTCGCTTCTAGAGTTGATGAAGTGGGCCGGTCATTCAGAACCGAGGTCAACGCTGCACTATTTGGGGATCCGACCGACACGGTTTGCCGCAACCTTTGCGCAAGCGGACAATACGGCGCATATGATCGAAGTCTTGATCGACCACGAAAGCGTCATGAATGGGGATGCGGCGAAGGGCCGACCATACAAGTTTTATGACCTAGGCGATTCCTACTGCTCAAATCCGTTCTGGAGTACTTGTCCACATCGGATGGCCTGTGCTCGATGCGACTTTAATCTGCCGAAGGAATCGGCGGCGGGGCACGCGCTTGAAGCGCGCGCATCCGTTGACCGTCTCCTCGAAGAGGTTCCACTAACTGATGATGAACGTGCGATGGCCGAGGGGGATCGGGAAGCGATCGAGGGCCTCATTGAGAAGCTTACCGCGACACCCACTCCCGACGGGCGGACGCCCCCTGAAATTCTATTTAAGAAGAAAGGCACGCATCGGGCCGCGGATAGAGCTACCGCTCTATACCATCGAACAGCGGTAATGCGGGGGGTTGCTGCTGTTTGCTGTATCGGCTTGACCTCCTCTACTACGGCGAACGCCTTGAGTATAAAGGGCGGAGAGCGGTCATTCGCTGCGGACGCCAAGGTGCTCCGGCTGGCGTTAGGAAGCGGAAACTCAGTGAGGAACCTGGGACGGTACACGCCTGGACGACACGAAGGGCGGGAAGCGGACCTTCGCCGCGGTCGCGAAGGCACCTCGGCCGCACCGCGGAAGCGGACATTCAGGTGAGAACCAAGGCCGGAACCCGCTCGATCGACACCAGGGGCGGAGAGCGGACATTCGCGGCGCAATCGACGGATGGCCGCTACGGGGCCGGATATACCGATGACCCGGCCCGGGGATGAATGCTCTGCTGTACCGCCGCTCGTTCGGTTGGAGTGATTCCGACGGCTGCAGCCAAGGTCGCGTCGCCCACCGGGCGTCGGCGGTTCAATCGGCATATTGCCGCTTGCAAGCGCGGATTTCTGACAGAGTGATCGATCCACGATTGATTCAATCGCGGCGGCAATTAAGGATTTCTCAGCCGCATCTGGCTGACACGCTCTTTCGAATGAGGACCATGAGACACACGCGCATCACAAGGGCAACCATCGTTTCCATTCGCGACTTCGCCGGACGCGCCCTTAGTGGAATCGAGAAGCGGCGTCTTGGAGGCTCGAGAGCCGATGGCGCGATGAGATACGACCAACCAACAGAGAGGGGACAGAACATATGAGAACGGGTTTCAAGATAATCGCCCTGGTCACCGCCTGCGCCGGACTGGCTGGATGCGTGGACGACATGGAAAGTCAGGGCGAAGGGTTGAGCGGTACGCCGTCGCAGTTCGACGCCATGGAAGGCCGCTGCCTGTCACAAGCCGCAGGCATGACCGGGGTCCCGCAAAGCGCCATCGGCATCAACGAACGGCTTCAGACCGGAGGTGGCCCGATCCTGACGCTCGATGCGGCCGGCTCCTCCTATACCTGTCGCCTCGAAGACGACGGCAGCGTGACGGTCTTCAGCGAATTCGCCGACTGATCGTCAGACGACGACGCGGTAGTCCGCGCCTCCATCGGTCGGCACGATGCCAGCCGAATATCAAAGCCGGCGGGGAAACAGTCATGACGTTCATCGCAAATCTCGCTGCCGCGGCGATCCTCTGCGCCACGACGACATTCGCCCTGGCCCAGGATCGCAGCGTCGACGTCCGGTTCCCCCCCGGCGCCACGGGCACGACTCTCGAGGACCGCGTTGTCGGTCGCGATACCATTCTCTTCAATGTCGGTGCGGAAGCCGGACAGGTGATGGAGGTGGCCCTGTCCGCCGACAACACGGCCACGTATTTCAACGTGTACGCACCCGGACGCGGCCCCGGAGACGAAGCCCTCGCCGCGAGCGAGAATACCAACCCGATTAACGCCTGGCGCGGCACCCTTTCCATGTCGGGGACGTATACGATCGCCGTCTACCTCTATCGCAACGCCGCGCGCCGGGGCGAACGGGCCGACTTCACGCTCGACATCTCCGTCCTGGGGAAGGCGGGCGGGAGGTCCGAGGGCGATGCCGCGGGCGGCCCCGACTTCCTCCAGGCCGCCGTGGGGGGCGGCAATACGCTGAACCTGCGCGCCCGTCCCTCTGAGAGCGCGAGCGTCGTCACCCGGCTCATCAACGGACAGAACGTCCGCAATCAAGGCTGCCGAATGTCCGAGGGCCGCCGCTGGTGCCGCGTGGCGACACTGGCCGATCCGGGATACGAAGGCTGGGCAGCGGGCAATTTCCTAGTCGAGGGGGAAGGGATCGCGGTGTCGCTCCCCGAGGAACCACCGGGCATGTCGATGCCTGACGCCGTCGAGCCGGTCGCCTTCGCCCCGGGCGCTTCGGGGGCCAGGTTGAAGGGTCGTCTCGATCCGGGCGATGCCCGCAGCTATACGTTGGACGCGCGCGACGGACAGTTTCTCACGGTACAGGTTCTGGGCCAGGGCCCGGCGATCTCCTACCGGATTCTCAATCCGGACGGGACGGTTCTACTCGACGAGATGATGAGCGATCGGGATTACCGAGGGCAACTCTGGCAGACGGGTGTCCATGCCGTCCAAGTGATGAACCACACGGCCAACGTCGCCGACTATACAGTCGTCTTCGGGATCGAATAGGCGATCCATCGGATTTTGAGGGGAGATCGCAGATGGCCTGCGATACGCAATCCTGACCCCGAATACCGCCCACATTCTCGGCCCGATCGAGGCGGGAACGGACGACGACCGGCAGGTCTGTCTGAGCGGCGACGACGTGGACGAGGTCATCGACGGCGGATCTGACGGCGGGATCTCCCCCGTCACGTCCGCCATCGCGTAGGAGGTGTCGGTTATGAGACTTGCGCGCACCTGCCGATGGTCGCTGAGACTTCTCGCGTTGGTCTATGTGCTGGCACTGATCCTGTTCGCGATCGGGTGGTTCGGTCTTTTCGGTGCCGACCGAGACCCGCTGTCGGCTGTGTTCCTGATGCCCCTCGGCCTGCCTTGGGTGCTTTTCGCGGACTTCTTGCCGGAACCGCTCTGGCCGATCGCGGCGGCGCTCGCACCGCTTCTCAATTTCGCGCTTCTCGCGGCTCTGTGCCGGTGGATCGCGCGCCGCGATGGCGCGGCATCATTTGAAAGGAATAGATGAAATGGGCAAACTCGTGACCGGGGCAATCGGGCTGGTGATCGGCCTTGTCATAGGAGCGATCTTCGGCGGCGCCCTAAAGATCGGCGCGGCCGCGGGCGTGGGCGCGGCCACCGGGATCGGCGCCGGCATCTGTTCGACCGTCATCGCGGCGCAGGAGGAAGGCCTGCTCACGCCCGAGGAGATCGACCGGGTGCTGAACCGGGCCGCCCGGGACATGGCCACGACCGCGGACGACCTCGACGGCGAGATCGTCGGCAGCGCGGCGGAGTGCGAGGCGACTATGGACAGGCTGCGCGCAGCCACGAAATGATATCCCATGACCGCAGATTGGATCGCGACATGACCAGCAAAATGAATGTTTCGGCGGCGGCGGCCCTCTTTCTCGCACTGACGATCCCGGCGTCGGCGCAGTCGCCCGATTACATGAGAGAGGATTGCGTGGTCGCCTCCCGGGGCTTCTACCAGGCGTTCGACGCCCGGTCTGAGACCACGTACGAGGGCCAGCGCACGGACGGCACCCACGCGGTGAACGGACAAATCTATCTCGAGAACCGGCTTTCGGACTTTCAGTGTTCCTACAACAGTACGGGCGACACGATGGTCGATTTCTATGCGGACGGACAGAGCTGGCCGGACTTCGTCCGGGGCGGCGACAGTCCCTATGCCTCCGATGCCGCCGCCCCTGCGAGCGAACCGCCGGTATCGGACGCGGCCGCAGAGGTGCAGTTCGAACCCGGGAATTACGGCATCATGCTCGAGGGCGCGATCGTCGGGGGCAACTATTTCGACTACAGCCTGGCGGCCAGCCGGGGCCAGACCCTCTACCTCGACCTGCAGGTCGACGGGACGAACGGCGACGGCTCCATCTTCTTCAACGTCCTGCCGCCGGGCAGCACGGGCGAGGCGATCTACAACTCCTCCATGTCCGGGAACTCCGGCGTCACGATCACCTTGCCGGAGAGCGGCGCCTACGTCGTCCGCCTCTACCTTATGGGCAACGACCGGGACACCGACAAGACGGTGGGCTACGACCTCGACGTGTCCATTCAGTAGTGAGGTCACCCCTGATCCCGTACGCTCGCGGTTTTCTACTCCGCCCGGAACGGTTGGCCGATAGGCGAGCCGTTGATGAGCTCGCCGACGCGGACGGTCTAACAACACGCCGCGGATATGAATCGGGAATAAGCGGTAGCGTCGTCCGCATATTGTTGTTCCGTTCGTCATGATGCTTTGGAGTTCGTAGCAGATGACCGGTTCGTCGGCTGCGCTGCAGCATCGAAAAAATCGGGAACGGCCGCTAAGGGCCGGTCTTTACCGTCGGGCCGATAGGCCGCGCGACGCTGTCGCGCGACCAGGTCGATCAGGTCGAGGAGTCTTCGAGCCACTCGGTCATGTACTCGATTTCTGTCTGCTGGACCTCGATGATTTCTTCGGCGAGGCGACGCATGTCGGCGTCCTGCCCGTGGTCGAGGACCACCTGCGCCATGTCGATGGCCGCCTGGTGATGTGCAATCATACCGCACGCAAAGGCAATATCGGGATCTTCCTGCATCATGCCCTGCCGCATGGCGGGCATCGTCAGAAGCATCCTTTGCATGTTCTCTCGGACGTGATCGGGCATCATGCCGCCGTGATCGTCGCCGGCGCTCATGCCCATGTCGTGATCCGAGCCATGATTCATCATGTTGTTCGATCTTTCTGTACCGCTCATCTCCGATACCGGCATGTCGGAACATTGCTCTGGCAGTCCGAACATGTCCGCGTTCTGCGCCATTGCTGGGGCGGCGAGGGCAAGAGCGAGCAGGGCGCTTGCGGCGAGGGTCGTTTGAATCTTCATCATATTATCTCCTGTGGGAACGATCTCTGGGTCTCCTGCAGAAGATGCCGGGGCGGAGGGGGCTGGACCTCCGCGCTCATACCCGGCCGGTCGGCGGCCGAGCTCAAATGATGGAGGACCTTTGTCCCTTCTGTAGGGGTGTCCCGGCTCCCAACGATCAGATCGGGATGGCAGAGAGCGGCCGCGCAATCACCGGAGAGCGCCGCACCGCAGATCTCGCACGGCTCGGTGTTGCAAGTGCGGTCGGTTTCATCGGGCAAGTGATTTCCGTAATCCAACGCCTGGACGCGCGAGCCAAGCATGTGGCCCATGACCGCGGTATGCGCCTGTGCCAACGATCCCGTCAGGATCATCGCGCCGAGGAGCATGATGGAAAGGCACCGGGTCAGCATTGTCATGACAAAGGTTTCGCAGAATACGCTTTCTGACGGGACCCGGTCGAGCCCCCGGTGCCGTCCCTGATCGTCGCGGTCTTCATTGTCGTTACTGTCCTGGATCTAGGGGGCGGGGAGTAGCCGGGTCCGGCGACGCTGTCGCCTTGCCGATCTACGTGGGCATCGTCGTGCCGGTCAGGACGTTGGCGATCATCCAGATCCCCATGGCCATCATGACAAGGTTCTCGGTCAGGGAGATGAAGCCCAGCGGCACGTTCGATCCGCCCCCGACACAGGCGCATTTCAGCTCGCGCTTGTCGATACAGACGGCCTTGATGACGCTGATTGCGCCGATCGTCCCGATGAAGAGGCCCACGGGCGCCACGGCCCAGATCAGCGGCGAGGCTGTGCCGATGAGGGCGGCCATGCCGATGCCGGCATAGAGTTCGAGGAACGGATAGGCATAGCCATAGGGGACATAGCGTCGCGCCAGCAGGTCATAGCCCAAGAAGCCGCTTACGAAGCCTCCCACATCCTGCAGCTTCTGCACGGCGAGGGCGACCATCGAGGTGGCGAAGAACCACATTAGCCACGTCAGGACCGGGAAGCCGTCATAGAGGTTTGCGACGATTGCCGCGGAAAGCAGTGCCATCGAGCCGAAGATGGCGATCACCGGCGCATAGGTCGTGTCGTCTTTGCCGAGGACGCGGAAGCCGAACCGCTCCTTCAACTCGCTGAACCCACCAACGCGATCGCCGTCGATCCAGGCCTGCGGCGTCGTCTGCACGCCATGAGCTTCCTTAAAGGCGTCGATCTCTGGGCGGCTCGTCAGGAGGTGGTCGTCGACCCTGTATCCCTTCCATTCCAGCAGCGCTTTCGACTTCAGGCCGAAGGGACAGAGATGGCCGGGCATGGCCATGCGATAGAGCGAAGCCGTCTTGCCAATGCCGCGGCTCGCGGCGCGAGCGGCTTCGGGGCCGTCGATATCAGCCGTACTCATGGTAGAGCCTCCTAGTCCGTGCGAATGGACGTTCGTAATCGGGATAGGCTCGCATATATACCCTATAGGGGTATATTCAAGCGCACTTGCAGCGCCCGGTAGAGACAGGAGACAGATATGAAGCAGGACAAGCAGCGCACGCTCGACAGGCTCTCGCGGCTGGAAGGCCAGGTGCGCGGCGTCGCGCGCATGGTCGAGGAGGATCGCTACTGTGTCGACATCCTGGCTCAGACCGCGGCGGTCCGATCGGCGCTCAAGGCGGTGGAGCGGCTGGTCCTCGAGAACCACGCCAGGCACTGCGTCGAAGAGGCGATCGCGGAAGGCCCCGACGCGCAGCGCGAGAAGTTCAACGAACTGATCGCCCTGCTGCAAAAGGCCCAAGGGTGAGGCCCGAGAGATGCTTCGTTAGCGCGCCGTCGCCTCGTGGCGGGCGGATGTCGGAGGGCCACGTGGATTTGATGTAGCTCAGGACGGCGGCGATCTCCGCCTCCGTCAGAACATAATCGAAGGCGGGCATGGCGGACTCGTAGTCCGGATCGCCGATCATTTCGCCCAGCCCGTACTTGGTCAGGTTGAACAGCGTCTCGCCGTCGTGGTGCCAGGTATGCCCCGTTTCGTCATGGGGCGGTGCCGGTAGCAGCCCATCGGGTCCACGCACACGCCAATTGGGCTGCCCTTCCAGATTGACGCCATGACATACGGCGCATTCAGCCGCGTAGATCTTCGCCCCCTCCGCCACGATCGAAGGAACTTCGAGGTGCAAGGCAGGCGCATCCGGCCCCGCCGATCCGCTCGCCACAGCACCGAGGCCGAGGCCCGCGGCCCGCGGCCACTACGATGATAATCGCAACGAACCTCATGATCCGGTTCGGTGGACCATTTCGTCCGCGGCTACGCTGCCTCGAATGGCGGTCACGTAGGAATGGGGCATAGTAATCAGGGCCGTAACCAAGATACCGATCATACGCATGAACTAATACCTACACGGGGTATACCACTGGGGCAAGGTCGAGGGCTGAGCTTGCGCCCGTTTCGCCGGATACTTGGTCGGGTGCAGACTTCAGTTCAGCATGCGAAAGCCCGCTTCGTCCCGCGAAGTGTGAGTTCGGCTGCCGTAATGCTTTGCAACCGCGGCGAACGGCCGGTTCGGCGGGCGCGCTGCCGCATCGAGAGCGGCCGTGAATGTCCGTAGTGGGCCGGGAGCGTCGGTGGGGCCGCCTTACTGGTGATCTCTGAGTGCCGCACCGCCGCATGTCCGCTCTGAGCCCGTTGCGGACGATTGCGCGCGCCATAAAGCCATAAGGTTGATGGCGCGCGCGTGGATTTAGCCTCCTCGGATATGGGTACTCCAATGCGCGTGTAGAGCTTCAATGTCGCCACTGGTTAGAAGCGACATCGCAACATTCAGGTGGTCCTCTGACCACTCCCACCACCGCAGTTCGAGCAGAAGATCGACTAAACCGTCATCAAACCGCTTCCGGATTTCCTTAGCCGGATCCCCGCCAACGATGGAATAGGGCTCTACATCCCTTGTCACCACGGCGCGCGTTCCGATGACGGCACCATCGCCGATCTTGACGCCCGGCATGACGATGGCTTCGGAGCCAATCCACACGTCATTGCCGATGACCGTGTCACCGGCTGGACGGAAACCGTTCTCTGCGCCTTTGAATTCGCGCACGTCGGACATCCAGTAGAATGGAAACGTGCTAACCCAATCGTATCTATGGCCCTGATTTCCAGCCATGATGAAGGCAGCGCCGGAACCTATCGAGCAGAAGCTCCCGATTATCAGGCGGTCAACGCCCTCGTCCGGCAACAGATAGCGGGCACAGTCGTCGAAGCTATGGCCGTGATATTAGCCTGAGTAGTAGCTGAACCGTCCGACCAAGATGTTAGGGTTGGTAACCTGTTTGTCTAAGGCGATGCCCCGGAAAGGGCTCGCGAAGTAGTTCTGCATTTCAAACCTCTGAATGAATGGCTTGTGTCCACACACGCAAGCCAACCGCGACCGCCAGTGGCGGCACGCTGTTCCCCTGCGCTATCGCACAGGGAGTTATTCAGATGGTTCGGTCCGCAGACTTCATCGGGTTTTCAGCCATTCAAACTCTACCCGATGTTAGTCCTACAGTCCGCAGGCGCAAGTCGGGTCATCGGCAGCTTCGTAGGCGATCCAGACATTCGCGGAGCCAGACATTGTCGGCTCTCGACCCTTCTCCGCGCAGACGTTTTGTCGGCACGTTGAGCCAGACGGCATTAGCTACCGAGGCGGGAATGCGCTGTTCATCGAGGGCGTCTGCGATTTCCCAGACTGCTGATACCATAGCCGGGGCTAACGGCTGTTCAGATCGAAGCGCGACGACGCTGGATGGCACAGTAACTTCCCTCATTCGACAACGCTATTTTGTCATGACGTTGTCGTCAATTGTGTTGTCGAACCCCTCCGGGATGTTGTCGCGAACCCTCCGGGATGTTGTCTTCAGCCCTCCGGGATGTTGTCGCGAAGGGGTACAGTGTCAGTGTCGGGTGTCGAGGGGAGCGAAGCGACACGCGACACTCGACACCCGACACTCAGACGAAACCGCCGGTTTCGGCGGTCGGGCATTGCCCGGCCGTTAGATCCAGTGCGAGGTCAGACAGATGCAAACACTCATCTTCGAGATCGACCCGGTGGCGGTGAACGTGTCCTTCGCGGAAGACGCGTTCCGGGTTGTGCTGGAAGATGGCCGAGAACTGACCGTGCCTCTGGCGTGGTTTCCCCGCCTCCTGCAGGGCACACCTGGCCAGCGGTCGCGGTGGAAACTGATCGGACGCGGCAAGGGCCTGCACTGGGAGGATCTGGACGAGGACATCTCCGTGGCCGGGCTTCTGGCCGGTCGCCGGGACCAGACGCAGTCGCCTTCGCAAGTGGCTAGAGCAGATCCATTCCACCGAGGCTGTGGCGCGGGCGAAGTCAATGGCGGGCGAAGTCAATGGCAGGATATATTCAAATGTAGAACATTCGAATTTAGCGGTGCCGGGCGATGGATGCGCTCACGGAGAGTGACGCTCTGCTTGCCTCCCTCAAAGCCTCCAGCGGTCCGCACAGCGCCTCTGAGAGACGGGTGCGGCCCTTCTCGCTCCCCGAGGGTGCCTGAGCCGAGGATGGGCCTCTACGGGGCTAAAAAGCGGGTCTGGCAAAAGCACGGGTTTTCGAGAGGGTCGCGGCTACCCGGCAATCCCCAGGAACAGCGCCAAGGACCGGCTCACTTGCAGCATCGCGGTATCACCAACTTGGCCGAACGCGGCCCCCAGCTTGTCGGTGCGGACGGTCATCGTCTTATCGATCATGATCTGGGAGGTCGCGCGCAGTCCGTTTTCCGGAGACGGCTCGATGGTCATCCGCACCAAGGGAGCATCCAGAAGCGTGGACGTAACCAGCAGAACCGTCGTGGTCGCCGTGTCGGGGAAGCGATCGGACTGGATGACCAGAGCGGGCCGCGGTTTGCCGTGATCGCCCTGCAGGGCGACCGTGACCAGATCGCCCCGCTTCACTCCCAGCCGTCCACGTCGACCAAGGCAGCATCCATGAAATCGCCCAGGGCGGCGTCGGCCCGGTCGGACTCCGCGATGAGCAACGCCTGACGGCGGCACTCATCGGCAAAGCCGGGGTGGCGGGTGTCAGGCACCCAGATCTGCACAGGTCGCAACCCGGCCGCCCGCAAGGCGTCACGGCGCTTCTGAACACGATGGGAAACGGGGGTCGGCATGGCGCTCTCCTGTCTCGTTACATGTAACGGAGTGAGGCGATCCGTTCAAGCCCGTGCGGATGTTGCCCCCGGCAACATCCGGGGCCGGTCTGTGGACGAGGGCAGGATAGGCTTTGCGCCAGCAAGTGGGACCACCGGCTCTGCCAGAGGCGAAGAGTGGGTTGTAGAAAGCAGGATATGTGGCGTGTGATACAAATTCGTTTTGGGGACGTATGAGGGGCGAAGATGGCAGGAAATAGGGGTCTTTGTTCACACCCTGCGCGCCGCTTCATCCCTTGTCCTCAAGGCTAAAAGGGTTGCTCTATCGTGAAGGTTCGAGGCCGCCCTGGCGGGCGGTAAATCGCCTCCTCCTATGCCTCTTGGCGGGCGATGTCGTCGGCGATTTGAAGAAGGCCTGGTTCCGGCCGGCGCACACCGAGGCAGGCCGTGGAGCCAAGATCAGACGGCAGTACGGCTAGCGCCGTCTTGAACCGAAGATGCGGCGCCAGAACGGGCGGTGCAGATCGTCCAGTTGAGCCATGATCGCGTCGAGCTGATCCTCGATCCGGTGGGCCGGAAGGTTGGACTGGCCAGAGATCGTGGAGACGGCAGCCGAGTGCAGGGTCTCGTTGACCCATTCCCCCATTGTCATCCCGGACTTCCGGGCCGCAGCCTTGACCGCTTCGCGCGTCTCGAAGGTCACGCCCTTCACCTGCCAGGACGGAATCTTGGTACTGCTGGTTCTAAGCTTATTTTGCATGGTCAAACGCTACACTAGCATTACTAAAAATTACCACCGGTAATGCCCTTTTCGAGCTTTTGGTCGAGCGTGTTCATATAGCTGTAGCGTGAGTTGCGAGAGCGATCACTAAGGGGCTAGGTGTTTAGTCCCGGGGTGGCGTATTTATCCGCCTACGAAAAGTTTGGCAGTAGAATGTCGTCGAAAGGATCGTAAGTGAAGGATCGCAGTATTAAAAAACAGTTTTTCATCGATATTGTGAGTTTATCGATCATATGGGTAATATTGCTTATTCTAGTAGTTATTATACCAGAATCTGGATCTCCATCAATATATCGGGCGCAAGCAATCTTATTTTTAAAGCTCTCACCGTTGCTAATTCCCATTGACGTTATCTACTTGTATAATAAGAAGAAGAAAAAAAGGACCGATAGAAATTATCAAAAGATTACTGAATAGTACTCAAGGACCCAAGGTGCCCTTCATGACGTCATGGCGTATAAGACCGGCATCAAGAGTCTCGTTTGGACTGGCTTGAGTAAAACGACTGGTCTTAATATTGCGGCGAAATGACTAGGTATGTAGATCGCGGCCATCACGAGCACGATGTAGGCGATTTGCTGGAGTACAGGCCATGTGCGCAGATTTGCGAAGATCGAGAGCTTTATCTACAGGTGAGAGTATGGCCCTTGTAGGTATTTTTGCCAGTTACCTATAAAATACATAATTGAGAGAATAAATATTATTGCGAGAAGAGGGCGCTTTAGCCAGCGAGATTATATCTTTTTAGTCTTTTCAGCAATTATATCAAACAGAATCATTTTTGATAAAAACTCTGTTTTTTGCAAAATGCTAAAAAGCTATTTCTGGCAATATCGGCTTGTCGGCGTGTGTGATTTATTTTTTGACCGTTTGGGCCTTCCAGCTCGAATGTTCGCCCCACCGGTTTAGCCCATTCTTCGCGCTTCGCATCCGTCAGGTTCCCCCACCAGGTCAACGCGGGTTCAGTTTGCTCCTGTTCTTCGATCATGGGTGGAGCATCGTCTGCAGCCTGCCTCTGGCGACGGGCTTGGCTATGGCGCTCATTCTCGGCCGCCGTTTCGGTGGCGTCGTGGGGGTCTTTCCAGCGCCAGTCAAAGCGAACGGCGTGGACCGAGCGACCGCGCTTTTCCGGTGTCATAGTTACGGTCACGGTGCCGTAGTCGTTGATCGCTTCAACGGCTGGGTCGAGAACACGCTGACGAAATGTGTTGAAGCGGTCGTAAGACTTCTGGGTGTCTGCCGCCATGAGGGCGCGCAGCTCTTCCAAGGTGAAAGTCCAGTAAGGGCGTCCAAGCCGCTTCTTGTCGGCCAGGATTGCGTAGAGACGGCGAGCATGGCCGGTCAGACGGTGTGCCGCTGTGGCCTCGATCTTGGTGAAGTTCGCGGGGCTGCGAAGCGCGTGGACCCCCGCCGGTGGGATCAGCAGGCGCGCCATGCTGCCGCCCTCGGTGATGTGCCATTCGGCCAGGACAACCGCGCCCCACGGGTCGCCCCGGTATTCCCCTGACAGTTTCACGCCAAGTCCCGCACTGCGGACCTTGGCCGACGGAAAATGCTGCGGGACGCAAGAACGACCGCTTCCGTGAAGCTGCGCCGCGGTATGGTCGCCCAGGCCTAAGGTCCGCTTTGGGCCGTGCACTACGAGGTCTACATCGCTGCATTTTATAACACGGGTTGCGCCGTCGCCGTCAGTAGGAACCGGCCCGGTCATTCGCTGCGGCAAGAACGAACGGCCGCTCCGGGCGAAGGTTGTGCTGAAGTCGATGGCCTGAACCACCTACGCTAGCTGAGGGCTACGGCGCTTCAGGCCATCTAACGGCCCACGCTTGATAGTCCCAGCAGATAGAAGTGGCGTCGTTTTTGATTCCACATAAATGGCGACGTCAGCGCGCGTGTCGTGACAGTCTACGAGGACTTCACGCCGTCGGTGGAGATCTACTCGATCGACGAGGCATTCCTCTACTTTCAAGGGGTTAGAGACCGAACCGAACATGCCCGCGAGATGCGCGCGGCCGTGCTGAGGCGCGTCGGCATCCCCGTGCGTGTCGGCATCGCCTCGTCGAAAACACTGGCGAAATGCGCCAATGAGATCGCCAAGAAGAACCCGATCTTTGGCGGCGTCCTCGACATGATGGACGAGACGCTGGCGAACTGGCTACTGCCGAAGGTGCCGGTCGGCGACATTTGGGGGATCCGGCGGCAGACCGAGAAAAAGCTGCAAAAGCTCGGGATCGCGACCGCGGCCGAGCTGCGCGACATGCCGCTGCGCCAGGCGCGCAAGGTCGGCACCGTGGTGCTCGAGCGCATCGTCTGCGAGCTGCAGGGCGAGGCATGTCTGTCATTCGACGAGGTGGAGCCTCAGAGGAAGGGTATGGCCGTGACCCGCTCGGCCGGCACTCCGATGACTGAGTTCGATACGCTCTTCGAGGCGATCTCCGCGCACGCGACGCGCGCGGCCGAGAAGCTCCGCAAGCACGGGCTCGTTGCCGGCACGCTGACGGTCTTCTTCCACACCAACCGGCACCGTCAGGACCGCCCGCAATATTCTGGCTCCCGCACGGCACTGCTCATGCCGATGACTTGCGACACGTTCGATCTGGTTGAGGCCGCCCGGCGCTGCGCCAAGGCGGCCTGGCCGAAGGATACGGGCAAAGGCTACGGCTTCACCACGGCGGGCGTGATGCTCGACGATCTGCTGCCGATCGAGGATCGCCCGCGAACGCTCTTCGAGGCACCGCGTCCGAGATCCGCGGCGCTGATGAGCGCGCTCGACGAGGTGAACGATAGGTTCGGCAAGAAGACGATGGTTTTGGCGAGTGAGGGGGTGGAACGGAAATGGAAGCTGCGCTCCGATCACCGGTCTCCGCGCTACACGACGCGGCTCTCGGACCTGCCGGTGGTGCGCTGAGCGTCAGCCCGGTGCGTTCGATTTCAGACCAGCGTTTTCCCCGAAATAGCGCAGGTAGCGATCGAAGATCGCCTGGTACTCGGCGCGTGCGCGCGTGGCCTCGGCATTGAGGCAGTTCAAATAGTCCTCGGTCCCGCGGATGTAGTCCTGGTACTGTTCGTCGATCAGCGCGCGCAACTCGGGGTCATCCGCGGGCGGCTCGTAGGCGAAGGGCTCCTCGGGTGGCATGCACCCGACCTGCGCGATGGCAAAGGTCGGAGCCGCCAGCATCACCAGGAATGTCGCTGCCCGGATCACTCGGTGTATTGCACCCGGACAAGGGAGCCGCGACCGGTGTCGAACTTCTGCCATCCTTGGGTGAACTCTTCGGGTGTGCCCGGTTCGAGTGTCAGGTTCACCCAGAAGTCCGTCCGCTCGGGACGGGTCTTGTTGGTGTAAGTGGTCGTCGTCGTGTAACCGTCAGCGCCGGTCCAGCCGCGTTGCTCGTAGGCGCTGTCGTAGCAGAAGGTATTGACCGTGTAGTTCTGGAATCCATCGTTCTGGGAAGCGCGGTGATAGAGGGTCTTGTCGGCCGGGCAATCCCAGCCTTCCGGAGAGGTCGCGGACTGCATGCGGTAGTCGATGTCATAGCGATCGTACGCGTCGCCATTCGACATGGAGCAGAAGCCGATGGGTGACTTACCATCGCGGAGGCGGTCGATCATGTGATCGAAAGCGTCGCCGCAGCCGCCGGGGAACCCGGCCGGCATACAGAGTATCACCTTACAGTCCATATCGTAGTTCTGGGCCATGGCTGGCGCGGGTCCGATACCCGCCAAGGCGGTGATTGCGGCGGCGCTGGTATACGCGAATGAGGCGGAGAGGATCCGGGTTAATCTGAGCATTTCGTCTCCGGGGGCGAGGGCAGGACGTCCATACGTCAGACCTTAGCACAAGGGCCAGAAGGATGAATCCCCAAGTTCACCTCCGACACCGTCGCACTCCATAACCCTATACCGAATCCTTAAAAAATATGGCTTCCGGCCGCTCAAAAGGCGAATTGCGAGCGCGTAGTTCTACCAATATCCTGCATCCAACATCAGGGAAAACGGTGGTGTCTTACCACATTTAGCTATACCCAGATGAAGGCAGCCTCAGAAAGATGGAATTGATGCAACGTCATCAGATTGAAAACTTTGTCCTAAACATTGACACATTGGTTATCGTATTTCTTGGATGCGTCTTGCTTACGTATTTTTGCTATACTTCTATATCTCGCTCCGGGCGATTACTTCCAAAGAAACGCCTCGGTATTCTTTACGTTCTTACCGGAATACTTTTATATGCAATCCCAGCGACCGTTCATAGGTATGCGTTCGTCAGGCTTACGGATGATGAGAACCTATTCAATCTTCCCAGCGAAGTCGTTGGCCCATCCTATGACGCTTTGAACTCAGCATTCTATAAATGGGGCGACCTGCAGATCGCACTTTTAACTGGTTCTATTTTCATCATACCCGCGATTCTTCTTACACTTTGCTATCTTTCCGCTCTTGTCATACGCGGCATTGTAAAGATTCCAACACTTCTCCATTAAATGAGGAAAAGAGAATGCCTTGAACGGGGCGTTCATAGCGTGATCACTACCTCCCGTGGTTTACAGTAGCACTGGATCATCATATCGATACTATCGGGAGGACCGTCACATTCCCATGTCTTATCCGTAAGCCCAGATCCCGCTTATGAAGGCAACAAATTAAAGCCCAGAGAGCCAAAAAGAATCCCTGGAGTAATCTACAAATTTCCTATCAGAATAGCGGAGGTACAATATAGTGCGTTTTAAGCTTACTTTCGCATGCGTTGGAATTATTCTGTCAACTTTAGCAACGCAGAGCTACTCCCAAAGCGAGAATGAACGTTCGGGCCAAGGTGTGGCTATCTTCTCCGGCAACGAAAGAGAAGATATGTTAATAGAGAGAACGCTTTCGCATATCAGTAATAAATTGAATGAAAGGATGAATGAAGCTACAGATGGCGAGGCATCCTTGATGATAATTATTAGTGGTGAAAATATTATACAGAATGGCATTATCGCCTTACCGGAAAACCGGTTTTCGCCTGATGAAGCACTAAGTAAGTTAAGTGGAGGAAAAGTGGGCGGATCTAATTGCGCCAATATCGAGATTGAAGGCGATGAGGGCTCAACCCAAGTTGGAATTATTGACACTCAAGAGGTTAAGGGCAAAGGGCTTAAAAGATGTGTTTTGCTGTTATCAGCAGCATACATCTATGGAAGCGGAGATTTTTTGGAGGAATACTCCAACAAAGAGATTATCGCTTTCATTTTGACAGAAGGTGGTTTTGTCGAATATCAGTAAAATTCATTGGAATAATTCTGAAACGGCTTCGCAGCCTTTGGGCTTGATGATAAATACATATATCATAATATTAATTCCCGGCCCTTCGTGGGCCCTTCCGACAAGGCCGTTGGCTGCAATGCGGCTTCACCAGACCAGTCGATCGCCGTGACCGTGAGACCGATTCCGGGTCGAACTCACACTATACGTGACGAAGCTGCCGTCTGACGCCGCGACGTGAACAGCAAGGAACCGTAGAATAGTGCCGCCTTTTCAAGCGGAATCTAGCACCTCGGATTGCCGAAGGATGATGTCCTGGACTATCTCGGCCTCCCGGATGTTCTCGAATAAAATTGGGTTTATTCCTCGTGATTGCAGCATGGGCCAGCCCGGATGGGTCAGGCCCAGACCGAATGGCTGGACCGCATCTTCCGACAGCATACTGCCTATCGCCAATGACGGATACGGGCGAGCATCCTTGATCGGATACGTAAAGCTCCATACGTGAAGACACGAGACAAGATAGAGACGGCTTCTTAGAAAAGCGTCTCTTCCGCGTCGGCACACAACCGCGCGACGATCGGTTACAGCGTAGAATAAATTCATCAGAACATACTGACGGCTCGAGGCAAGCAACAACGAGATTGCGCCGAAGGCCAACGATAGCGCACCGAAAACCCAGATAGCGTCACCGCGCTCCAACGTTCCGTTGTTGTCGATAAAAGGCATAGACAGCCACATGACGAATGCTCCGAGACCAAGGCTCGCATGCCATATCTTCACGTGTCCGGCGAACTCGAAGAATGCTCGCCCATAATCTGGCCGTCCGTTCCAGAGTAAGCACTTGCCGGGTTTCAGTATTCAAGACCATTCGTATTCGTCATGGTCAATCAACCTGCGACTCCCTGAGTCCCTTTGTCTACATCAATGGCCAAAACAGTTTTTCCCACTGAGACGCCGTCACAAACGAGGTGAGCCTACCTCCTGCTTATTACGCAATCATCTCGATAAACTGAACGAGATGCTAATTCTTACTCTCGTTCACTGAAGAAACGGTGGAGGCAGTCGCTTTGGGCTCGATGCGGACATGCGGCAGGGCTGCGGGGCGCATGCCGGGTCCGCATCAACCTGGCATCGCTCGCCGGCCCAAAGCTACCGTTCACTGGCAAGATCATCGCTGTGGCCCGACTTGACCGGACCGAACATTGGCGCATCACGCAGCGCTTTCGGACGGTGAAAATGAAGTGAGCAGACTCGCCTTCCATTGGCAATTCAACTCATTGGAAGTTTGCCTGTTCAAGGCTGGTTCTACTTGGGGCAATATTGCGCGCTAGGACCATACCCATTGATGTCAGCGCCGTTATTTGAATCAGCTTCTGCCAAGAGGCCGTGATAAGCGACCGGTTTTCGCCGATTGAAGAACTGATGGAGCGGCTGCACCCGCTCTTTCCCACGAGCCAGGGCCGGCTGCGGGTAGACGACCGGCGGGTGTTGACCGGCATCGTATTCATCGACCGCAACGGGCTAGTGTGGCGCGATTACGGTCCGCACAAGACGCTCGACAATCGATGGAAGCGGTGGGGCGAGGCGGGTGTTTTCACGCGGACGCCTGAAGGACCGGCACCGGGCCGCCGCCCGCTACGACCGCAGCCCTACCGCCTTCTTCTCCGCCATCGGCTTCGTCGCCGCGATCATCTTCTGGCTGCAATCAGCGTGTTCTGCCCCTGACACGCTTGGGCGAGGCATCCAAGACTCCCTGACCTGCCCTCCTAACCTACAGGTGCATCTGGTTTGACAGGGCCCCACGCAACGCGCTTCGGAAATCGAGCTCCACCTTCAGGCGCGCGCTCCCGACACCATTGCGATAAAGGCGCGCAGATCGGCCAGCATCAGTTCCGGCTCCTCCAGCGCAGCGAAATGGCCGCCCCGCGGCATGTCGGTCCAATGCACGATGTTGTAAGTCTTCTCCGCGAACGAGCGCGGCGGTGGAGAGAACACCGGATCGGGGAAGGCCGCAAAGCCGGTCGGCACCTGGATGCGTGTTCCGGCCGGTAGCATCCGCGAATTCTCAAGCCGGCTGCCGTAGTAGATCCAGGTTGCAGTCACGAACGATGCCGGCGCGATGTAGAGCATGATGTTGGTGAGCAGCTCCTCTTCGGAAAACTTGCTCCAGATGTCGGGGTCGCCATTGGCGTTTGTCGGAAGATCGGCCCATTTACCGAACTTCTCGAGTATCCAGCCCGCCGCTCCGACCGGGCTGTCGGCCATTGCGACGCCAAGTGTCTGCGGACGGGTTTCCTGCTCGTGAAAGTAGGCGCTCTCCTGATCGGCAACCAAAGCCCGCCTGGCGGCATACGCCTTCTCCTCGTCGGTCGTCGGGGCGGCGTCCTCCGCACGCACCGTCATCATGTTGATATGGATACCGTGCAGAGTGTCCGGTCGATCATGCGCTAACCAGGCCGCAATGCCGTGCCCCCAATCACCCCCTTGAACGAAGTACCGCGCGTCGCCGAACAGCTGATTCATCAGCCCATGCATGAGCGCGGCAGCCCGCCGCGGGCCGATCGGGCGCGCGATCGGGTTGGAGAACGCGAACCCGGGAAGCGAGGGGACGACGACATCGTGCCCATCCTCTGCGAGCGGCTCCAACAACCGCTCGAACTCGAGATACGAGCCCGGCCAGCCGTGGAGAAGCAGGACGGGCGGCTTGGAGCCGTCGCCTTTCACATGAACGAAGTGGATGTGCTCGCCTTCCACGTCAGCCATGAAGTTGGGGAGTGCGTTGAGCCGCCGCTCGACCGCACGCCAGTCGTAGTTGTCCTGCCAGTACGCGGCAAGCCGCTTGAGGTCATCAACCCCGACCCCCGCTGACCAGCCCCCCGCATCCGGCAACCGGCTCCAGTCATAAGCCTCGACCTTCGCTCTGATCGTGGCGAGCCGTTCGTCAGGGATGTTGATCGTGTAGGGTGAAATCATGATGTTCTCCGCTTGAACTGGGGTGCGGTTCGATGGAGGTAACGTCCATCGATCCGCTATCCATATTGTCGATGGATGTTTTCACAGCCGACGGCCGCATAGCGCCCGTCGATCGTCCATTCGAGGCTGACCATCGGTATTGGGACAGAACGGGCTCAGTCGGTCCATCGGCTCTTCCGTTAGCCAAAACGGGTCGCTCATCACAGCCTCATTGCGGAGCCTGATGAGATCGCGACGATCCCATCAATAGGTCCTGACCTCAGGTAAGTAATGGCTTTCGATCGGGTCATTTGCGGACCCGTCGCTCCGCCGTGAAGGTTTATGGCGTCCACCATGAACGCTTCCCGATGCTGGACCATTTCAATCCAAGGTCTAGCTTTGCGCGAGACCACCGACCCTTCGGATCGGGACTCCCAACTAACCTGCCCCATCGTTCGCGCCGAGGCGTACTTCGCGGGGCCTGCGAGCGTGGCTCTGAGCATTGGGGCATCTCAAGTTCAGACCGGACCCACGGCGGCGCAGCCGATCGAAAACTGAGCGCGCTGCGCCGATCGTCGTTCGGCCCCTTCCGAACATTCGCACAGGCCTTCTTTGCCGCAGTGCAGTTTCCCCACATCGGACTTCAACCACTAAGTACAGAATTGGATAAAGCTAGGCCTCTCGGATTTTGCGGACTTGGCTCGATACGCATTGAGATCTGCATTAGCGGCTACTTAATAAGCGGTCGGTTTGGGCCATCATCTCCGACCGCTTATTAGCAACTCTACGCTATTTAATGTCTGGGCGACAGCTATGTGGGACTGCAGAAAGATCCCCAGCAAGCTATCAGTCCGAACGACGTATGGGCCATGGACTTCGTCCACGATCAGCTAGCCAAGGGTAAGAAACTTCGCATTCTGACCGTCGGTAATAATTATTCGCAGCCGTGTGCAGCGGCAGGTCACCTTGCGGCGCGCGCGTCCCGCAATGGTGTCTACGCTGAAATGACAGTAGCCAGGAATTCATGTATCAATAAGATGAACTATCACAGTGGCGATTTTCTCAATCTCGGTCAAGTCGGGAGGTGCACCGCCTTGTGGAGTTGGCGCAAAATCATAACTTCGAGGATAAGGTGGTTGAGCGCAGCATCGATGATGACGTCTTCGGCCCGGGTGTTTGTATGGATATCTCGGAGCACCTAGCGGGCCTTAGCCTTCAAATGCGGGCGACGGCTCTTGAGTGTACCGCCATTAAATGATTACCGCGATTGCCGAAAGATATGCGGCGATGTTCGCGCGGTTTGGCGTTTCAACTGGGACTTGCGTCAACTCCTCACGCGCAATCTCGAGCGCTTCGAAGGCCGCCCGATAATGCTTGTTGCGAGCAAGGTGGCAGGTTCGACAGCCTCAGTTAACAGCGCGGTTCAATGGGCCGGCGCGTCTTCCTTCAACTTTTCGATAGTCAGTTAGCAGCACGTGTCCACTCTCGAGCGGTATGTCTGCGTTGGCGAGGACGAGTGCGTGTTTCTTGCTGAGCGTGGAGTGAGTAGCCGGTCTCGAAAAGCCCCGATTACCGAATGGTCCTCGTTCTTGCGGTCGTTCAGGTAAAGGTTGTCCGTCCCGAGGAACACGAGCTCGACGAAGTTTACACCGTCCTGATTGTTGGCACGGATAAGAAATGTGTTGATCGACGAAATGTAGTCGACCATGCGCCGACGATTGACGCCATAGTCTCAGTGCTGCGACATAAGCAGACGGAGCGCGTCGGTCGTATGGCGCTCGGGGCCAGAATCGGTCGTGAGCCTCTCCTTCAGATGGCTGAGTAGATAACGCCGCCGCTCCACAGCGGCATGGCGATCGGCATACCCTAAGTCATTCTCCCAAAGCTAGTCTTCCAGCTACTTCAACTCGCGCCGAATGACGGGCTGGTCTCGCGCGCCTTCGATGAGAAAGGTCTATGTAAGGTCACGCTTGACGTCGCGATGCCGCCAGTTCGTGCCGATCGCCGTGACGAAGGCGATCTCGATCGCGCGGTGGATGGCCTTTTCCCCTTTCTCGAACGGCAGGCCGTGCACAAGATGGCGGGCGAGGCCCCTGTCGAACGCCGCCGCACCGCCTGATCGGGTGGCCGTGGTCGCAGCCCGGATAGGGCCGTGGTCAAACGGCGAGACGGAGGGACAGTTCAACCGCCTGAAGACCCTCAAACGACAGATGTATGGCCGTGCCAACGTCGAGCTCCTGAGGGCGCGTGCGGTCGCCGCATCATGGCTCCAGAAATGCACCAACTTTGGTTCAGAGCCAATTTTGCATGCCAGTTCATAATCGGACCGGCCCCTATCAGGCGCGTTCAATACAAGTCCTTCACTGCTAATTCTCATGTGCATATTTGCACACAAGAAGGCCGTTCTTTGGGAATATCATCTTAGACGCACAGATATAGATGACCTGCATCAGAGGCCGACGCATCGACCTCGCTGATCAATTCTCATCCGCCGAAGCAGATGTTTCGGACCCAAGACCCCGAGGTAATAACAGTGAACCGTATTGTACCAATCGCCATCGCCGCCTTCGCACTCGCCTCCCCGGCTGTCGCAGCAAATCAGCTGGCACGCTCCGTCGGAGTCGACGATGGGGCCTACACGACCAATGAACTCATCGTTCTGCGCCGCGCCCAGGAAGAGAACGACGATCTACGCCTCAAGCTGATCACCGACCATACAGTCATCTCCACGAAGAACGCATCTTCGAATACGCAGTCGCAGCTGGCGAAATCGCTCGGTGTCGAAGGCGGCAAGTACACCACGAATGAACTGATCGAGCTGCGCCGTGCCCGTCAGGAAAACGACGAAGAGCTTGAGAACTTCATCACCGAGGCGAATGCCGGGACGACGCAGGGCGTGGAACGAGCCGAACGTGCGCAGCTTGCCGACGCGCTAGGCTTGAATGCAGAGGATTACACGCGCTCGGAACTCGCCCGCCTCTACTTCGCTGCATACAGCGACAACGATTAGATCCGACGCTGCCGACGGTCCAACGAAGACCGTCGAAGCCTGAGCCTTTGCCCCCCGTTTCGATGGCGGGGCGAAGGCTCGTTACCGGCACGATTTGGCGGTGCAGGATGCTAATCCAAAGTACGCCTGATAGTCCGGCGATGCCGAGAAGTCGATTTATGTAATATTACGATTCGACCCCCCCGCCCACGCATCCATCGCGATGGCGGGGATCGGCCATTCAGCCGATCCCACTCGCTGCACGGTTCTCAGCTCGTGGATGGAGCCTCGGCCGGTTCGGCATCCGCGCGCTTGCTGCGGCGGGAGAAGAGACGGGCCACCGCGACGAAGAACATCGGCACGAAGAGAACACCGAGGATCGTCGCCGAGATCGTACCGCCCAGAACACCCGAGCCGATCGCGTTCCGTCCGCCCGCACCGGCCCCGGTGCTGAGCACGAGCGGCAGGACGCCCAGCGAAAAGGCCATGGAGGTCATCACGATCGGGCGGAACCTCTGGCGCGCCGCGTCGATCGTCGCAGGGATCAGCGCCTCCCCGTCCGCGACGCGGTCGCGGGCGAATTCGACGATCAGGATCGCGTTCTTGCCCGTCAGGCCGATCACCGTCAGGAGTCCCACCTGGAAGAAAACGCCATTCTCGAACCCGCCGAGCCACGCCCCGACGAGGGCCCCCAGAACCCCGATCGGCATGGCGAGCATGACCGCGAACGGGATCGACCAGCTTTCGTAAAGCGCGGCAAGGGACAGGAATACCGCCGCGAGCGACAGGGCATAAAGCAGCGGTGCCTGATTTCCCGATTGCCGTTCCTCGAGCGACAGGCCGGTCCAGGCGAGGGAATAGCCTGCCGGAAGCTGACCGGCGAGCCGTTCCATTTCGGCCATGGCCTCGCCGGTGGAAACGCCCGGCGCGGGAGAGCCCTGCAGCTGCATCGACGGAATGCCGTTATAGCGGTAGACCCCCTGAGGTCCGCTGGTCCAGTTGCCGTCGGCGAAGTTCGAGAACGGCACCAGACCGCCGGAAGCGTTTCGCACCCTCCATTTCTCGAGATCCGTAGGGGTGCTGCGGGCATCGGCTTCGCCCTGAACGTAGACGCGCTTGATCTGGCCGCGATCGATGAAGTCGTTCACGTAGGTACCGGCCCAGGCGGTCGACAGGAGGTTGCTGACGTTCGACGCCGAAACCCCCATCGCGCCAGCCTTTCGCCAATCGATGTCGATGTTGAACTGCGCTGCATCCTCGAGCCCGTTGGGCCGGGCGGACGCGATGAGATCGCTCTGCGCGGCCATGCCCAGGAGTTGGTTGCGGGCGTCCAGAAGCTCGTCATGGCTCTGGCCCTGGCGGGCCTGCAGGTAGACGTCGAAGCCCGACACGTTGCCGAGTTCGATGACCGATGGCGGTACGACCGGAAAGACCATGGCGTCGCGGATCTGCGAGAATGCCCCGAAGGCCCTGCCCGCCACCGCCTGCGCGCTCAGCGACGGGTCCTTGCGCTCCTCCCAATCCTTCAACCGAACGAATGCGAGGCCCATGTTCTGGCCCGCGCCGCCGAAGCCGAAACCGCCCACGCCGAAGACCGATTCCACCGCCTCGCTCTCGGCGGTGAAATAATAATCCTCGATCTGTTCGATCACGTCGACGGTCCGGTCGAGCGTGGCACCCGTCGGCCCCTGCACGATGGTAAAGAGAATGCCCTGATCCTCCTCGGGCAGGAAGCCCGTCGGCGTGCGCACGAACAGCAGCGCCATGACCACGGCGAGCCCCACATAGATGAGCCCCGTGCGGAACGGACGCCGGACGATCCAGCCCACGGTCCCCGCATAGCCGCCGAGCACGCGCGCGAACCCCCAGTTGAACCACGCGAAGGGCCCGCGTCGCGCGGCGTGGGATTTGGGCTTGAGCAGCGTCGCGCAAAGCGCGGGCGTCAAGGTCAGCGCCACGACCACCGACAGCGCCATGGCCGATACGATGGTGATCGCGAATTGCTGATAGATCACGCCCGTCGAGCCGCCGAAGAAGGCCATCGGCACGAAGACGGCCGACAGGACCATGGCGATGCCGATGAGCGCGCCGGTGATCTGACCCATCGACTTGCGCGTCGCCTCGCGCGGGGAAAGGCCGTCCTCCTCCATCACGCGCTCGACGTTCTCGACCACGACGATCGCGTCGTCGACGAGGAGGCCGATGGCCAGCACCATGGCGAGCATGGTCAGCGTGTTGATCGTGAAGCCCGCCACGGCGAGCACCGCGAAGGTCCCGAGAATTACGACCGGCACCGCGAGTGTTGGGATCAGCGTAGCGCGCAGGTTCTGCAGGAACAGGAGCATCACGAGGAAGACCAGCACGATCGCCTCGATCAGGGTCTTGATGACCTCCTCGATCGAGATCTCGACGAAGGGCGTCGTGTCGTAGGGAATGACGTAGTCGATCCCCTCGGGGAAGTTGTTTGCGAATTCCTCCATGCGTTCCTCGACCGCCACGGCGGTGTCGAGCGCGTTCGCACCCGGCGCGAGGGAGATCGCCATACCGGCCGACGGTGCCCCGTTATAGCGGGATTCGAAGCCGTAATTCTCGGCACCGATCTCGACCCGCGCTACATCGTCGAGAAGGACGAGCCCGCCGCCCGTTTCGGCCCTGAGCACGATCTGGCGGAAATCCTCGGGCGTCTGAAGAAGCGATTGCGCTGTGATGGTCGCGTTGAGCTGCTGCTCGCCCGCCACTGGCCGGGTCCCGAAGGCCCCCGCCGAAATCTGGGCGTTCTCCTCGGAGACGGCGGCGACGACGTCGGAAGTCGACAGGCCGTAGGCCGAGAGCTTCGAGGGGTCGAGCCAGATCCGCATCGCATAGGGCGCGCCGAAGACCTGCAAACTGCCCACCCCGTCGATGCGGCTGATCTCGTCACGCAGGTTGGTCGCGAGGTAATCGGCGAGGTCCGACTGATCGTAGCTGCCGTCGGTCGAAATGAGCGAGATCACCTGCAGGAACCCGGACGCGGATTTCTGCACTGTCACGCCCTGTCGCTGGACGGGTTCGGGCAGAAGCGCGCTCGCCTGGCTCACGCGGTTCTGCACCTGCACCTGCGCGATGTCGGGATCGGTGCCGGTTTCGAAGGTCAGCGTGATCGAGGTCGTCCCGGCCGAGGACGAGGTGGAAGAGAAATAGCGCAGCCCGTCGAGACCGGTCATCTGTTCTTCGAGGACCTGCGTTACGGTGTTGGCGACCGTCTGCGCCGACGCGCCCGGATACGACGCACTGACCGAGACTGTGGGCGGCGCGATCTGCGGATACTGCGCGATGGGCAGGGTCCGGATGGCGAGGATCCCGATCCCCATGATGAGGATCGAGATCACCCAGGCGAAAACCGGTCTGTCGATGAAGAAGCGGGCCATGGATCAGTTGTCCTCGGGCTCGGGCTCGGCCTCTGCCAGCCGGCGCGCCTCGTCGGATGAAGCCGGGCCTGCGGCGTTGGCCTGATCGTCGGCCGGGGCCTCCGATCTCTCTTCGGGGGTGACGGTCGCGCCGGGCGCGGCCTTCTGCAATCCCGCGACAATCACGCGGTCGCCGGCCTCGAGCCCCGCTTCCACGATCCAGTCCGCCCCGCGATCCTGCAGGATCGTCAACTCGCGGCTCTCGACCACGTTGTCGGCGTTGACGACAAGGGCCGTCGGATTCCCGCGCCGATCGCGCGAGACCCCCTCCTGCGGTACGAGGAACACGTTTTCCGCCGTGCGCGTCGGCATCTCGACCTGGACATACATGCCCGGCAGGAGAAGCCCGTCGGGATTGTCGAACGCCATCCTGAGGAGGACCACGCCCGTCTGTTCGTCCACATGCGGCTCGGCGGCGCTCAGCCGACCGGTCTGGTCGTAGGTCGTGCCATCGGCGAGTTGCAGGCTCACCTCGGTGGGCATGTCCTCGTCGCTCGGCGCGCCGCCTCCGCGCCGCCAGCTGAGCAGGTCGGCCGCCGATTGCGTCACATCCACGTAGACGGGATCGAGCGTCCGGATCACGGCGAGCGGTGTCGCCTGGCTCGCCGTGACGAGGGCACCGGCGCTCGCCTCCGAAAAACCGATCCGGCCGGACAGCCGGGCCCGGATGGCGGTATGGTCGAGCTCGATCTCGGAGGCTTGCAGTTGCGCCCGAGCCGCGTCGAGGGCTGCGGACGCGGCGTCGCGCGTCGAGATGGCGTTATCCTCGGTCGCGGCCGCGGAAATGCCCCGGTCGCTGAGGCTCTGGACCCGGTCCGCATCGCTGGTCGCGGCCCGAAGCTGCGCCTCTGCCTGTGCCACGGCGGCCCGCGCCTGCGCCACGGCTGCCTCGTAGCTGCTGGGTTCGATCCGGTAGAGCACCTCCCCCGCCTCGACGTCGCCGCCCTCCTCGAAGAGCCGCTCGGTGACGATGCCGCTGACCTGCGGGCGGACCTCCGCCTCGGACGAGGCACGAACCCGGCCCGGCAGGGTCGAGCTCAGCGTCACGGATTCCGGTTCGAGCGTCACCACGGTGACGGCGGGCGGAGGCGGCTCCTGCGCGCTTGCGGCACTGATGAGAACGAACCCCGAGAGAGCGGCGAAGACCGCGATCGCGTGAAACCTGGTCATGGCGAGCTTTCTGTGACGCAGCGCGGGCGGACTTGATGTCCGGCGCGCCCGGAAATAGGAAACGTGCAGGTTTCCTAATCCGGGGCGGAGGATCTTGCAAGTGCGGCATGACGGAGGGGAAATGTGCGGCGACGCACGAACGATTGCCGAGGGCGAACGCGCGCGGGGGCGCCCGCCGGTGATGTCCGCCGACGACCGGATGGATCAGATATTGCACGCGCTCGGCACCGTATTCGAGCGGCAGGGCCTTGCCGGGACGACGATGTCCGCGATCGCCTCCGAGGCCGGAATGTCCAAGCGCACGCTCTATGCTGCGGTGCCGGATCGCGACGCGCTCTTCGTGGCCTACATGGAACGCCTCCGAAGCGAGTTCATTCGCGAACTGACGCCCGAGGAACACGAATTGCCGTTGGCCGAACGTCTTCGACGCCTGCTGATGCCGGCACCCTGCTCGCGCCATAATGGCCTGCCGATCGCAATCCTGCGGATGACGGCATCTGGATGCGAAGGCCTCTCCGAATCCACTCGGACCTGTCTCGCCGGGTTCATCTCGCGCGACCGCGCACTCATCCGCGCCGAGCTCGACCGCGCCGTGGCGCGGGGCGAGGCGCAACTCGACGATACCGATCAGGCGGCGGCGATCCTGTCGGCGATGGTGCGACCGTCGATCGCGGATGCGCTTTTCGATCCCCATCGAACGCATGACGTCCGCGACCCGCTGCGGCGATTCGAAACGGGGCTCGACCTGTTCCTCCGCGCGGTCGCCGTCTGACCAATATCGCAAGGGAAGCAGACACAGCAGGGCTCAGGCTTCGACCCCAGCCGGGGACCGGTATGCCCGGTCATCGACGGAGTGCACGACGCCGGCAGCGGTCTTGCCAGACCGAGTGCCGGGATCCCGCCATGACGCTCGAAACGATCATTTGCGCCGTAGGCTGCACAAAAAGCGGTCGTTCCCGGTAGCGCACGATTTTTGTTGCCAACGAGCCTTGATCGCGCCAGCGTGAAGAAGCTCCAGTGAGCAAAGGCGGTCATGGGCTCAGGGTCGAGACCACCGCCGACGATCTACAGATTGGCCACATGATTGGCCGGGCAACGAAGCCTCTGCGACGATCCGGCAGGATCTGCAGGGGCTTTTTTCGTTTGGGGGCGCGCGTGAGCGGAAGCGGGACCAGGATCGGGCTCATCTTTTCGGAAACCGGCTCCTATGCCGGGGTCTGCCGGTCGATGCGCGCAGCCGCGGATCTTGCCATCGACGAGATCAATGCCTCCGGACGACTCGTGCTCGATTCCGTTACCGTCGATCCCGGCGGATGTCTCGGTGCCTACGTGACCGCGACGACCGACCTCCTCGCAGATCCCGCGATCACGCATCTCGTCGGGTGCTATACCTCATCGAGCCGAAAGGAGATCCTGCCGGTCCTCGAGAAACGCGACGCCCTTCTCTGGTATCCGTCGCATTACGAGGGGTTCGAGACCTCCGAGAACGTCGTCTATTCAGGGGCCGCCCCGAACCAGCACGTCATCCCGCTCGCGAAGTACCTTCTCGGCCAGTCGCGCCATCGCGGCTGGCTCGTCGGCTCCAACTACGTCTGGGCATGGGAGAACAACCGCATCCTGCGCGAGGCGCTGGGGATCGCCGGCGGAACCGTCATGGGCGAGCGTTACGTCCCCGTGGGCGAGACCGATCTGCGCGACATCGCACGCCAGATCGTCTGCGACCGGCCCGATTTCGTCTTCACCACGCTGATCGGTTCGTCGCTGTTCGCGTTTCTCGACGACCTGCGCGATCTGGCCGGTGCGGCGGGGCTCGACCAGTCGGCCGACATCCCGGTTGCGAGCTGCAGCCTGTCCGAGGCGGAACTGCCGCTGATCGGTCGCGCAGCCGCGGGCCATCTCTCCTCCTCCGTCTACTTCTCGACCGTCGACACGCCCGAGAATCAGCGCTTCACCGAGGCGTGGAACGCCCGCTTTTCGGACCTCGGCCACGCATCGGCCGATGCCGAAGCCACCTATGTTGCCGTGCATCTCCTCGCCCGCGCGATCGAACGGGCGGGCAGCGACGGGTTCGAGGCGGTGCGGGAGGCCGCGCGTGGCATCCGCTTCGCCGCCCCTCAGGGCGAGATCGAGGTTGACCCGATGAACCTGCATTGCAGCCTGCGCCCCCGGATCGGGATCTCGCGCGACGACGGGACCTTCGACATCGCCTGGGAAAGCAAACAGCCCGTCGCGCCGGACCCATATCTTACCTGGACGCAGGACAGCGAGTTCCGCATTGCCGCCGCGACGCATCTGAAGGTGGTGCCATGAGCGGCGCGGTCCTCAAGAACTTCCGCGGCTGGACGGCCCTGATCTTGCAGGACGACACGCCCGGACGCACCGGTCTCGCGCGAACGCTCGCCAATCTGGGGCTCGAGGTCCGTCTTGCCCCGCCAAGAATGGCGGGGGCCGCGGATTTCACCGGGGCAGACATCGCCTTCATCGATCTCGACGATGCAGAGGCCGGCGCGTTCGATGCCGCCGCCGCTGGCGGCACTCCCGTGATCGCTCTCGTGGGGAGCGAGACGCCCTCCAGGCTCGGCAAGGCGGTCAAGGCGCGGATCACCAGCCATATCCAGAAACCTGTCCGCAGCTCGGGTGTGTTCACCGCCCTGTTCCTCGCCGCGAACGAGAGCGTGCGACGTACCGAGATCGCGAAGGAGGAGGCCACGCTGCGACGTCGCCTCGCCGGGCGCAGAACGCTCGTCCGCGCGATCCTCACGATGATGACCCGCTGGGGCATCGACGATCAGGAAGCCTATGGCCGCCTTCGCCGCGAAGCCATGGAGAAGCGCCTCACCATCGAGGAGGTCGCTCGCGCCGTGCTCGACCCGGCCGAGGGCGACGCCGACCCGATAGACCGACTGCCGGACGCAACCGGCGGCATCACGAAGGGCCCCGTCATGGGGCTGTCCATCAGAGGAGACCAGGAATGACCCCGACCACGAGAATTCTGCGCCGTGCGGGCACGCTTGCCGGCCTGTGCCTGGCCGTCACGGCCGCCCCGTCGCTCGCGCAGGAGGGCGAACCGATCAAGATCGGCGTCCTCGAGGACCAGTCAGGCGACTTCGCCGCCGCGACCAACGTCAAGGTCCATGCGATCGAGCTCGCCGCAAGCGAGATCAACGAGGCCGGCGGCATCGACGGACGCCCGGTCGAGCTCGTCATCTACGACACCCAGTCCGACAATCGCCGTTATCAGGAATTCATGCGCCGGGTTCTGCAATCCGATCAGGTCGACGTGGTCTTTGCCGGGTTCTCATCCGCCTCGCGCGAGGCATACCGGCCGATCGTCAACCAGTTCGACGGGCTCGCCTTCTACAACAACCAGTACGAGGGCGGCGTCTGCGATGCGAACATGATCGTCACCGGGGCCGTGCCCGAGCAGCAGTTCTCGACGCTCATCCCGTGGATGATGGAGCAATACGGCCCCAACGTCTACACGATCGCCGCCGACTACAATTTCGGACAGATCTCCGCCGAATGGGTCCGCCAGATCGTCGAGGAGCAGGGCGGCACCATGGTCGGCGAGGAGTTCATCCCGCTGGGCGTCTCGCAATTCTCCCAGACGATCCAGAACATCCAGGCCTCGGAGGCCGACTTCGTCGTGACCCTCCTCGTGGGGGCGGCACAGGCCTCCTACTACGAACAGGCCAATGCGAGCGACGTGAACCTGCCGATGGCCTCCTCGGTGAACGTGGGACAGGGCTACGAGCACAAGCGCTTCACGCCCCCGAGCCTCGCCGACATGTACGTGACCACGAACTACATCGAGGAGATCGACACCCCCGCCTCGAACGACTTCGTCGACCGCTTCCGCACGATGTTCCCCGACGAGCCCTACATCAATCAGGAGGCCGCGAATTCCTACATCGCGATGAACCTCTACAAGCAGCTGGTCGAACGCGCGGGCACGACCGATCACGACGCCGTTCGAGAGGTCATCGCCGAGGGCGACGTCTGCTTCGACGGACCGTCTGGCAATGTCTGCCTCGACCCGCAGAGCCAGCACATGTCGCACACGATCTACCTCGCCCACGTGAACGAGGATCATTCGATCGACTTCCCCCAGACCTGGGAGAACATCGCACCCTACTGGCTGGGCGACGAGGGCTGCGACCTGACGCAGAACGACCCGAGCGCCCAATACACGCCTTCGAACCCGCCGGGCCAGTAAGCGCCGATCGCCCATGACCCCGCCGGCGAGACCGGGCCGGCGGGGTCGCTCAACCGGATCAGACACGAAAGAGGAGACCGAGATGGCGCTGTTCCAGACAGCCTTCGCGATGCTCTACCAGTTCGGCGACGCATTCGCCTTTCTGGTCATCTCCTGCGCGGGGCTCGCCGTCATCTTCGGGATGATGGGCGTGATCAATCTCGCTCATGGCGAATTCATCATGTGCGGGGCCTACGTGACCGCCGCGACGGCCCGCGCGGGCCTGCCGCTGGTGGCGGCGATCCTCGCGGGGGCGCTGGTCGCGGGGCTGGTCGGGATGGTGATCGAACGCCTCGTCATCCGGCACCTCTATCACCGGCCGCTCGATTCCATCATCGCCACATGGGGGATCAGCCTGATCGCCACGCAGGGCGTGCTCATCGTGCTGGGTTCCACCATGGCCGGGATCGGCACGCCACTCGGCGCGGTCACGATCGGCGGCGACAGCTATTCGGCCTACCGGCTGGTGCTGATGGCCGCCGCGATCGCACTCCTCGCGGCGCTCTACGTCCTGTTCTACCGCACGCGGTTCGGCGTCGTCGCCCGCGCGACGATCCAGAAACCCGACATGGCCCGCGCCCTCGGCGTCGATACGGGCCGGATGTACGGCCTGACCTTCGGCCTCGGGGCCGCGCTCGCGGGCCTCGCGGGCGGGCTCTACGCGCCGACCATGACGATGGTGCCGACGATGGGCGCAACCTTCATCGTCGAAAGCTTCGTGACCGTGGTGGTCGGCGGGGCCGACATCTTCGTGGGCGCGGCTCCTGCCGCCGCGATCCTTGCCCTCATCCGCGCGACGCTCACCGCCTGGTACGGGCAGCTCTTCGGCCAGATCGGCCTGCTCGTCGCGGTGATCGTCGTCATCCGCATCCTACCCGGAGGGCTCTCCGGCTGGCTCAAGGGAGGGTCCCGATGAGCGTGCAATCCAACGACGTGCCCCTTCGCGGGGAAAGCGGGCTCCGAAGGGCCATCGCCCATCTCGAGGGGCCGCAGACGATGGGCCGCGGTCCGGTCTTCTGGGGTCTCGTGGCACTGGCGATCGTGGCCGCCGCGATCTATCCGCTCTTTGCGGATGCCTGGACCGTCGGCAATGCCGCCTACTTTATGGTCTGGACCTTCATGGCGATGGGGCTCGGGGTCGTCTGGGGCTATGCCGGCGCGCTCAGCTTCGGGCAGACCGCGTTCTTCGGGCTGGCGGGCTATGCCTACGGCGTCCTCACCATCAACATCGGAACGGCCTACGGCTTCACGATCCTCGCCGTGATCCTGTCGATCGCGCTCGCGGGGCTCTTCGCGCTGCTGATCGGTTACTTCATGTTCTACGGTCGCATTCGCGGTGTGTTCGTGGGCATCGTCACCCTGTCGGTGACGCTCGTGCTCGAGACGTTCATGGCGCAGACCGCCGGTCCGCAATGGCGCATCGGCGAGGCACGGCTCAACGGCTTCAACGGCATGTCGGGGATGCCGCCGCTGACGATCCCATGGCCGGGCGGCGATCTCGTCCTCTTTCCCGGGCGCGGGTTCTACTACGTGCTGCTGGCCCTCGTCGTCGCCTGCTATCTTGGCCTCAGGATGCTTCTCAACGCACGGTTCGGCAACGTGCTCGTCGCGATCCGCGAGAATCCCCACCGCGCGGAGATGCTGGGCTACGACATCCGTCTCTACCAGACCCTCGCGTTCGGGCTCGGGGGGGCGCTCGCGGGTCTTTCGGGCGCGCTCTACACGGCCTGGGGTCAGTACATCACGCCGTCGAGCATGGGGCTCACCGCGGCCGCGCTTCCTATCGTCTGGGTCGCCGTCGGCGGACGTCGCGACATCACGGCAACGCTTCTGGGGACGATCCTCGTCCTCGCGGGGTTCCAGTCGCTCACGATCTACGGAAGCCAGTACGCCCTCGTCGTCATGGGGTCCCTGCTCCTTCTGACCGTGCTGGCCGCGCCCGAGGGCCTGATCGTCGCGGCGATGACCGGTGCCCGATCCTTGTGGCGGAGGGCGCGCCGATGACCGCCATTCTCGAAGTCGCTGGTCTCAGGAAGTCCTTCGGCGGCGTCACCGTCGCCGACGGGATCGACTTCGCGCTCGAACGGGGCGCCATGCATTGCCTGATCGGCCCGAACGGTGCCGGGAAGTCGAGCTTCTTCCGCCTGATCCTGGGCGAGCACGCCCCCGATGCGGGACGGATCGTCTTCGCGGGGGACGACATCACCGCGCTCCGCCCGTTCCAGCGCATCCGACGGGGCATCTCGGTCAAGTTCCAGGTGCCGGGCATCTTCAAGGCGCTTTCCGTGCGCCAGAACCTCGAGGTTGCGTTCCAGCATCACCTCCACGGACAAAGCCTTGCGGCGACCGTGCGCGCGATGCTCGACTTCGCCGGGCTGGAACGCGAGGCCGACCTGCCGGCTGGCGTCCTTTCGCACGGGCAGCAGCAATGGCTGGAGATCGCGATGGCGGTGGGGGTCGAGCCTCAGCTCCTCCTCCTTGACGAGCCGACCGCCGGCATGTCGCCGGACGAGACCCGCAAGACCGGGGAGATGCTTCACGATCTCAACGAACGCGGCATCACCATCCTCGCGGTCGAGCATGACATGGCCTTCGTCGAGCAGATCTCGCGGCGGGTGACGGTTCTGCATTTCGGGTCGATCTTCGCCGAAGGGACCATCGCCGAGATCGTCGCCCATCCGGGCGTGCAGGAAATCTATCTGGGGACCGCCGATGTCTGACACACCGCTTCTGAAGGTCGGCGGCCTCACTTCGGGTTATGGCAGCGAGACGGTGCTGCAGGGCGTCGATCTCGAGATCGGGCCGGGCGAACTGGTCGCCGTGATCGGCCGCAACGGCGTCGGCAAGAGCACGCTGATGAAGACCCTGACGGGCCTTCTCAAGGTGCGATCGGGCACGATCCAGCTCGACGGGCGTGACGTGAGCGGCGACGGGGCCGATAGCCGCGCGCGGGCCGGGATCGGGTACATTCCCCAGGGACGCGAGGTGTTTCCCGAGCTCACGATCCGCGAGAACCTCGTCGTGGGCGAGACGGCGGGTCGCGGCCGCGCCAGGCCCGATTACGATCGCGTCTACAAATCCTTCCCGATCCTGAAGGAACGCGCGCGGCAGCGCGCGGGTACGCTGTCGGGCGGCCAGCAGCAGCAGCTCGCCATCGCTCGCGCGATGATGGGCGATCCGAAGCTCATGCTGCTCGACGAGCCCTCGGAGGGCATCCAGCCCTCGATCATCAAGGACATCGCCCGCAACATGCGTGCGCTCAATGCCGAGACCGGCGTGGCCGTGCTTCTGGTCGAGCAGAACCTCGACCTCATCGTGACGTTGGCCGACCGTGGATACGTGATGGAAAAGGGCCGCGTCGTCGCTGAACTCGACGGCGAGGCGATCCGCGACCGCGCGAGCGTCCGCAAGCACCTGACGATCTGACCCTTTGGGCCAGAGCCGAACCGACGACAGACCTGAACGGAGGAAGACCGAAAATGAGCTGGTTTGAAACATCCATCATGAATCGCAAGGGCGTCGCGAAAGGGGTCGAAGGCGCGCGCCACAAGATCACGATCGAGGATCAGGGCACGTTCCACTACGTCTACGGCCCCTATGTCGATCCCGTGCTCGAGGTCGAGCCCGGTGCCGTCGTCACCGTCGAGACCCACGACGCCTTCGAGGGCAAGATCAAGGAAGAGGTTTCGAACCCGTCCGAGCATCTGAACTTCCCCTTCCTCAACCCCCAGACCGGCCCGATCTACGTCAAGGGTGCCGAAAAGGGCGACGCGCTCGCCGTGCGGATCATCTCGATCAAGCCGCGCGGCCCTCAGCCCGTCGGCACGACCTGCCTGCTGACCGAATTCGGCGGCCTCGTGGCGACCGGTGACACCGCGCTCCTGAACCCTCCCTTGCCCGAGAAGGTCAAGAAGATCCGCGTGGACGAGAACGGCGTCTACTGGTCCGACACGGTGACGCTTCCCTACGAGCCCTTCATCGGCACGATCGGCACCGCGCCCCAGATCGAGGCGATCTCCTCTCTGCAGCCCGATTACTACGGCGGCAACATGGACCTGCCCGACGTGGCCCCCGGCTCGATCATCTACCTCCCCGTGCAGACCGAGGGCGGCTTTCTCTATCTCGGCGATTGTCATGCGATCCAGGGCGACGGAGAGCTCTGCGGCGTGGCGCTCGAGATGCCCGCGACCGTCGAGCTCCAGGTCGATCTCATCAAGGGACACGGCAATTCCTGGCCGCAGCTCGAGACCGAGGACCGGATGATGTTCATCGGCTCCGCCCGCCCGATGGAGGACGCCGCCCGCATCGCCTATCGCGAGCTCGTCCGCTGGGTCGCGGCCGAGACGGGCCAGAGCGAGGCCGACGCCTACATGCTGCTCACGATGTGCGGCAAGGTCCGCCTCGGCAACATGGTCGATCCGAAATACTCGATCGGCGCGGCCATCGAGAAGAAGTACCTGACCTGATCGGCGCATAGGAGGATCAAGACATGGATCTGGGATTGAAGGGCAAGCGCGTTCTCGTCACCGGCGGCAGCAAGGGGATCGGCCTCGCCTGCGCCGAGATCTTCGCGGCCGAAGGGGCGGCCGTCTCTATCTGCGCGCGCAATGCCGAGGGCGTCGAGGCGGTTGTCTCGCGCCTCTCGGACCAGGGCGCGACGATCACCGGTTCGGCCGTCGACGTCTCTCAGCGCGACGCGCTCGACGGCTGGGTGACCTCCTCGGCCGAGGAACTCGGCGGCATCGACATCGTGGTCGGCAATGTCTCCGCCCTCGCCGTCTCGGATGACGAGGAGGCCTGGCAGGCAGGCTTCGATACCGACATGATGCATTCGGTCCGGCTGGTAAATGCCGCGATGCCCTGGCTGGAAAAGAGCGACGCGGCCTCGATCACCTTCGTCTCCTCCGTGTCGGGACGCGAGATCGACTTCACCGGCCCCGCCTACGGTGCCTTCAAGGCCGCGCTGGTCCATTACGCGCAAGGATTGGCCTACCGTCTCGCCGCGCAGGGCATTCGCGCAAACACCGTCTCTCCGGGCAATACCTACTTCCCCGGCGGCATCTGGGAGGGGATCGAGACCGGCAATCCCGACCTCTTCGCCGAGGCGCTGTCGCTCAACCCCACGGGCCGCATGGCCCGCCCCGAGGAGGTCGCCCGCGCCATCGTCTTCCTCGCGAGCCCCGCCTCGAGCTTCACGACGGGGACGAACCTCGTCGTGGACGGGGCGCTGACCAGGGGCGTCCAGCTCTGACGAAAGGACCTCGGGCGGGACGCGTCCCGCCCGGACTTGCCATCGCGGCCTCGCCATGCTTACCAATCGGGCAACGGACGATGCCAGAAAGGATTGGTCCATGAAGGTGGCGATACTCGGCGGCGACGGCTTCTGCGGATGGCCGACGACCCTCCATCTGAGCGATGCGGGACACGAGGTCCACATCCTCGACAACCTCTCGCGACGCTGGATCGACACCGAGCTCGGCGTGCAATCCCTCACGCCGATGGATTCCATTCAGGAGCGCTGCCGCATCTGGCGCGAGACGACGGGCCGGACGATCCATTTCCACCTGCTCGACCTCGCAGACGAATACGAGCGGCTGAAATCTTGGCTCTCTGAACATCGCCCCGACGCGATCGTGCACCTAGCCGAACAGCGTGCCGCGCCCTATTCGATGAAGACCGACCGTCACAAGGTCTACACTGTCCGCAACAACACGAACGCGACGCACAACCTGCTCGCCGCGATGGTCGAGACCGGGATCGACGCGCATCTCGTCCATCTCGGCACGATGGGCGTCTACGGTTATTCCTCCGTCGGCGCGCCCATCCCCGAAGGGTATCTCGACGTCGAGATCGATACCCCTTCGGGCAAGAAGGCGCAGGAGATCCTCTATCCCACGCGGCCCGGCTCGGTCTATCACATGACCAAGTCGCTCGATCAGATCCTGTTTCAGTTCTACGCCCAGAATGACGGCCTTCGGATCACCGACCTGCATCAGGGGATCGTCTGGGGGACCAATACCGACCAGACGCTGCGCGACCCGCAGCTCGTCAATCGCTTCGACTACGACGGCGATTACGGGACCGTCCTCAACCGTTTCCTCATCCAGGCCGCGATCGGCTATCCGTTGACGGTCCACGGATCGGGCGGCCAGACCCGCGCCTTCATCCATATCCGCGACAGTGTCCGCTGCATCGAGCTTGCGCTCGGCGACGCGCCGAAATCTGGCGACCGCGTCAAGATCTTCAACCAGATGACCGAGACGCACCGCGTCCGCGACCTGGCCGAGATGATCGCGGGTCAGACCGGCGCGCGCGTGGCCTACCTGCCCAATCCGCGCAAGGAAGCCGCCGAGAACGACCTCATCGTCAGGAACGACCAATTCCTTGCCCTCGGGCTCGAGCCGACGACGCTGGCCGAGGGCCTCATGTCCGAGGTCGTCGATGTCGCGCGCAAGTTCGCCCATCGCATCGACCGCACCCGCGTACCGGCCGTCTCGGGCTGGACGCGCGAACTGGGCGCAAAGGTCGACCGCGACCCGGAGGGCAAGAGCCTCAGATCCGCGTCCTGAACCGATGTCGGACGCCTACGTCACGCTGGTCACGAATGCCGATTTCGCGCGCGGGGCCGGCGCGCTCCTGAATTCCATCGCGGCAAGCGGCAGCTGCGCGGATCGCGTGGTGATGCACACGGCCGGCACCCCCGATAGCGCCTTGGCCCCTCTCGCCGAACTGGGTGCGCGGCTGATCCCGGTCGAACTGCTGCCGACCGCGCCCGAATTCAACGCTCTGCATGCGCGCGACCGTCTGCACGGCGCAGCCCCCTTTACGAAGGGCGAGAAACCCGTCTTCCACACGCCGCTCGACAATTTCGCCAAGCTCAGGCTCTGGCAGCTTGAGTATGATCGCGTCGTGTTCCTCGATGCCGACACGCTCGTCCTGCGCAACATCGACCGGCTTTTCGACTATCCCGAATTCTGCGCCGCCCCGAACGTCTACGAGAGCCTCGGTGATTTCCACAGGCTCAATTCCGGCGTCTTCACAGCCCGGCCCGATCCCGCGACATTCGAACGGATGCTTGCCCGGCTCGACGCTCCGGGCGCGTTCTGGCGACGCACGGACCAGACCTTCCTGCAGGATTTCTTTCCCGACTGGCACGGCCTGCCGGTGACGATGAATATGCTGCAATATGTCTGGCTGAACCTCCCCGACCTCTGGTCGTGGGACGCGATCCACGTCCTGCACTACCAGTACGAAAAGCCGTGGATGGCCCATGACAAAGCCGAAAGTCTCCGTCCGCTGATCGACCTGTGGCAAGATTTCGCGGCAGGTCGCGCCCCGGACCTTTCTGCTTTGCCTGGCCCATGCGCATCGTCCTGACCGGCGCCACGGGTCGGGCGGGCCACCCCGCCGCACGCCACCTTTCCCGGATGGGCCACGAGGTGACGACACTCGGACGGCGGCCCTCGGTGCTCGGCCTGCCGCATCTCGACTGGCAGCTCGGCGGCCCCTGCCCCGATCTGGGCTTCGCCGATGCGCTGGTCCATGCAGCCTTCGACCACGTGCCGGGCCGCTATCGCGGTGGGGAGGGCGACGATGCGCCCGGGTTTATCGCACGGAACCGCGATGGCACGCTGCGACTTTTCGATGCCGTGCGGGGCCGTCGCATCGTGTTCCTGTCCTCGCGTGCCGTCTATGGCAGCCCGCCGCCCGGAACCTCCCTCCCCGAGACGCGGGAGCCCGCCCCCGACACGCTCTACGGAAAGATGAAGCGCGAGGTCGAGATCGCCGTCACCGATCGCGGCGGCGTCTCGCTCAGGGCCACGGGCCTCTACGGCCCCCCGCGACCGGGAAAGGCGCATAAATGGGCCGACCTCTTCGCCGATTTCAGCGCCGGCCGCCCCATCGCCCCCCGCGTCGCGACCGAGCTGCACGTGGACGACCTCGCCACGGCGGTCGCGCTTGCGCTCGATCTCGAGCAACCGCAGATCCTCAACGTCTCCGACATCGTGCTCGACCGGTGCGACCTTCTCGGGACATGGGGTGCGATCCACGGGATCGCAGGGCCACTCCCCCGGCGCGCAGATGCGTCTTCCGTCCGCGAGATGGAAACCACCCGCCTACGCGCGCTTGGCTGGACGCCCCGCGGCATGGCGGGACTGCGTGATACGCTCGCCGGAATGCGCCCCTGAGCGGTCTCAGGCGGCCACTTCGGCCACCCTCATCCGCCAGGCCGGCAGACGGATCCGGACGGCAAGCCCCCCGCCCGTCTGGTCGAGCGTGACGTCGCCTCCGTGCAGTTCGATCAACCGGCGCGTCAGCGGCAGGCCGAGCCCGATACCGTCGGCGCGGCGCGTGCGGACCGCCTCACCGGTTCCGAAGGCATGCCAGATCCGGCTTTCGCGTTCGGCCGTGATCCCGGGGCCGTCATCGCCGATCGCGATCTCGACGATGCCGTTCTCGTCCACGCCCAGGCTTACCCGCGCGTTGCGCCCGCCATGCACGACGACATTGGCCAGCAGGCACGAGAATGCCAGTTCGAGCTTTTCCCGGTCGCCGCTGTAAGGCAGGCATTCCGGGATGCCGGTCATGTCGCAGGTCTTGTCGCCGATCCGCATCAGAGCCTGATGCCCGGCCGTGGTCCTGCGCAGAAGCTCGGCCAGGTCGATCGCGCTCTCCTCGATCTCGATATCGGCCGACGACAGCTCGGTGTAGAAGAGGATGCTGTTGACCACCCGCGTGAGCAGATCCGCCGACCCGTCGATCGCGTCGCGGATCTCGGCTTCCTCCGCGTTCGCCGGTTCGAGTAGCGGAAGAAGCCCGCAGATCCCATTCAGCGGCGTGCGCAACTCGTGACCGATCAGCGCGAGGAACTCCTCCTGCGCCTCGTGGGCAATCCGGCCGATCTCGGCCAGCCGCGCGGGGTCGGGTTCCGCCGGTGCCTCGTAGAACCGCGCGATCATCGCGGCCAGGTGCTCGAGCACGGCGATCTGACCCGCATCGGGTGCCTCGTGGGGAACGAGATCGACAGCGCAGAGCGTCCCGACGCAGAATCCCGACGACAGGATCACGGGTGCCGAAGCCGAGAAGCGCAGCCGATTGTTGTCGACGACCGCCGGATGATCGACGCTGCGCGCATCCTGCCAGGTGTCGTGGATCACGATCGTCTGTTTCGCCGCGACCGTGAACGCGCAGAGCGAGGCCTCGCGTGGCGTTCCCTCCACATCGGCCCCGTTGCAATGCAGAAGCCGCTGCGTTTCGCGTTGCATGAGCGAGACATACGCGATCGGCGTGCCGAAGACGGTCTTGGCGGCCTCGGTGACATGCTCGAAGAACGGATCTTTCCGCCGGCGTTCGATCATCATCGCATTGATGATCTCGACCCGCGCACGATCGTTCGCCGGGATCGGATAGGATTGCAGGCTCGGGGTCACGGGGCCGGCTTCACGGGGATCGTCCATCGGCGTCTCTGTCTTTTCTCTGAGGTTGGCGGTCAGTTCAGGCGTTCGGTTATTGCGGTCAGCAGGCGATCCTTCGCGATCGGCTTGGCGAGCCATCCGTCCATCCCGGCCCTGCCGTATTCGGCGATCTGGTCGGTCATCGTGTTGGCCGTCGTCGCAAGGATCACGGCGCGGCTCCGGATCGGGTCGGCCCGCTCGATCGCGCGGATCTGGCGCGCGGCCTCGACCCCGTCGAGAAGCGGCATCTGAATGTCCATCAGGATCACGTCGTAATGCGCGGACATCGCCAGTTCGACGGCTTCCCGTCCGTTCTCGGCCAGCGCGACCTCGCCCTCCACCGATTTCAGCAGGTGCCGCATGACGAGTTGGTTCGTCCGGTTGTCCTCGACCACGAGGATCCTGAGCGACCGCCCCGCAACGCGACCATCCCGGGTCGTCGCGCGCGCCAATGGGTCCATCCGCGCCGTCAGGCTACCGGATCGGTCGTTCGTGTCATCCTCGAACCTCCCTTCGATACCTTCCAACATCGCCTTCCCGCATTCCCACTGAAAATGTGCCTATGAAACTTTCACCGCGAAATGATGAAGGAAGGATTAGGCATCTCGGTGCCACCGGGGCCGCGGGACGTTCTCGACCCTCCTGCACCGCTCCCGGATCGCCCCGAAGCCGGCAGAAACCCGATTTCTCGCATCGGGCGGAACCTGAAAGCGGTCTCCGTGTTGACCGGCAGATTCAAACTTCGAAAGGTAACGCTATGAAAAGTCTGATGATTGCCGCTCTTACGCTGCCCCTCGCCGGTGCCGCCCTCGCGCAGTCTGCCGATGTCTCGAGCTATACCGATGTCGACGGGCTCGAGATCATGGGTGCCGACAACGACGAGGTCGGCGAAATCGAAACCGTCCTTGTCGACGGTTCCGGCCAGCCCGTCGCCTTCGTGGTCGAGGTCGATGACGGCTTCCTCGACCTGGGCGATACCGAAGTCGTGATGAATGTCGACGACCTGACCTGGGACGGCGACCAGTACACGACCGAGATGACCGCCGACGAGGTCGAGCAGCTTCCGACCTGGGACGACTGATTCCCGTCGCCAATGACGCCGCACCGTGCGGCGATCGCGCCCCCGCAGGTTCTGCGGGGGCGTTTTTCGTTGGGTCCCGCGATCCATGGGTGGCCCGGACGGATTTGGGCCAGCACCCTGAAAACATGGGATAACAGCCAACTGCTATCGGATAGCGGCGTGGATATGCAGGTCCGTGATCGCATGACCGAACCCTGGCGACATATCTGCCGGCGCATCGGCGGGGACCCGGAGAGGTATCGTCTCTCCCGCAGGGTCTCCGACATGTGCAACGCCGCCGACATCCGCGCGGCCCCTCGAGGAGACCACCATGAAATTCATCCTTCCGCTCGTCGCGGCGACCGCCCTTCTCTCGGCCTGCGCCCCGGGTGCCGCCATCGACACTGACATGGAACGCGGCCTCGTCGGCGCGGCGCTCGGCTACGGTGCCGCGCGGGCCGTCGACGGGAACGGCGATCGCGGCGCGATCGTGGGCGGCCTCGCCGGCGTCTTCTGCGACGATGCGGGCATCTGCCGCCGTCCGCGTTACTGATCAAGACAGCGGCGCGGAGCCTTTTTCCGCGTCAATCTTCCATGGCCGCGGGGCCGCGCGTCCCTGCGGCCATGGACAGGCCCTCCGCGACGCGGTTAGGTTGGGCGTTAGCCGTTCCCGACAGGGAAGACGATGCCACCGGCCCCGAGCGGAGCGTTCATGATCCAAGTCCTCTCCGCCATCTGGGCGCTGCTTCTCGGAATCGTGCTGATCATGCTCGGCAACGGGATGCAGTTCACCCTGATTGGCATCAGGGGCGGGATCGAGGGGTTTTCTGCCGCCGAACTCGCCATCGTCACCTCGGCCTATTTCGCGGGTTTTCTCGCAGGTGCGCGTTATGCCCCCGTGATGATCCGGCGCGTGGGCCATGTCCGCGTCTTCGCGGCGCTCGGCAGCTTCGTGTCGGCGGGGCTCATCGCGTTTCCGCTTCTCGCCGATCCGATCGCCTGGACCCTCCTGCGGCTGTTGCTCGGATTCTGCATGTCGGGCATCTACGTCACCGCCGAGAGCTGGCTCAACGATGCCGCCACAAACGAGACGCGCGGCAAGGTCCTCGCCGCCTACATGATCGCGCAGACCCTCGGAATCATCGGCGCGCAGGGATTGCTGACGCTGGGGGATGCGGGCACCTCGGTGCTCTTCATCGGGGCGTCGATCCTCGTCTCGATCTCCTTCGCGCCGATCCTGCTGTCGATCTCTCCCGTTCCCGCCGCAGCGGTCACGCGGCCCATGTCGCTCTGGCGGCTCTTCTCGGGCTCTCCCCTTGGCACGGTCGGGATCTTCCTGCTGGGGGCGGCCTATGCCACGCAATCGGGCATGGCCGCGGTCTTCGGCACGCAGATCGCGATGACCGCACCGCAGATCTCGCTCTTCGTGGCCATGCTCTTCGGCGGGGCGCTGGTGCTGCAATATCCGATCGGCTGGCTGTCGGACCGGCTGGACCGTCGGCGGCTAATCCTCTGGACCTCGGCGCTCGGAGCCGCCTCCTGCGCGGCCGGCTGGATGGCGGGCGACGGGCTCTGGTTCCTGATGGGGGCGGCCTTTCTCGCGGGCGGGGTGACGACGCCGCTCTATGCGCTCTTCCTCGCCTATACGAACGACGCCCTTTCGGTCGAGGACATGCCGGCCGCCTCGGGCGGGCTGGTGCTCACCTTCGGGATCGGGGCAATTATCGGCCCGCTCGTCACCGGCTGGGCGATGCAGCACGTCGATCCCTACGCCTTCTGGCTCGTGCTCGGATCGACCTTCACGCTGATCGCGCTCTATGCGCTCTACCGGATGACGCAGAATGTCCGCCCGGCCATGAGCACGAGCGACAGCTATCTCGGCGTCGTGCCGACGGCATCGTCCGTCGCGGTCGAGGCGGCAGGCAGCTGGGCGGCCGAACAGGCGGCCGAACAGGGCGACGAGGAAGATCCGGAAGAAGACGAGGAAGACGAGACGCCCGATACGATGCCGGGATCCTGACCGCTTCCGCCGATCCGCCCGGGCCGGGCTTCCACGATGGCAAACCGGCCCGCCATGTCCTAGACTCGGGTGGAAGACCGCCCCGTCGCACGGGGCCGGTCGGTGTCATGGAGGGAGAGGGACGCGCCATGAAGGATATGGATCACAAGGGTCAGTCGTTCCAATGGGCCGATCCGCTGCTTCTCGAGGACCAGCTGAGCGAGGAAGAGCGCCTGATCTCCGACACCGCGCGCGCCTTCGCCCAAGGCTCCCTCCTGCCACGCGTGGAGGACGCCTACATGAACGAGACGACCGACCCCGCGATCTTCCCCGAGATGGGCGAGGCCGGACTCCTCGGCGTCAACATCCCCGAGGAATACGGCGGGGCCGATGCAGGCTACGTGGCCTACGGCCTCGTCGCGCGCGAGGTCGAGCGCGTCGATTCCGGCTATCGCTCGATGATGTCGGTGCAGTCGAGCCTCGTGATGTATCCGATCCTCACCTACGGAAGCGAGGAACAGCGCCGCAAATACCTGCCGAAACTTGCCAGCGGCGAATGGATCGGCTGCTTCGGGCTGACCGAACCCGATGCGGGCAGCGATCCTGGCAGCATGAAGACCAACGCGAAGAAGACCGAGGGCGGCTACGTCCTCAACGGCTCCAAGATGTGGATCTCGAACGCGCCCATCGCCGACGTCTTCGTGGTCTGGGCCGCCTCCGAGGCGCATGACGGCAAGATCCGCGGCTTCGTTCTCGACAAGGGCACGAAGGGCCTGTCGGCCCCCAAGATCGGCGGCAAGCTCTCCCTGCGTGCCTCGATCACCGGCGAGATCGTGATGGAGGATGTCGAGGTCGGCGAGGACGCGCTCCTGCCGAATGTCGAGGGGCTCGGCGGTCCCTTCGGTTGCCTGAACCGCGCGCGCTATGGCATCGCATGGGGTACCATGGGCGCGGCCGAGGATTGCTGGCACCGCTCCCGGCAATACGGGCTCGACCGCAAGCAGTTCGGCCGTCCCCTCGCCGCCACGCAGCTCTTCCAGAAGAAACTCGCCGACATGCAGACCGAGATTTCGCTGGGTCTGCAAGCCGCCCTGCGCGTCGGTCGCCTGATGGACGAGGGCCGCTTCGCCCCCGAGATGATCTCGCTCATCAAGCGCAACAATTGCGGCAAGGCGCTCGACATCGCACGGCAGGCCCGCGACATGCATGGCGGCAACGGCATCCAGATCGAGTACCATGTGATGCGCCACGCCCAGAACCTCGAGACGGTCAACACCTACGAGGGCACCCATGACGTCCATGCGTTGATCCTCGGCCGCGCGCAGACCGGGCACCAAGCGTTCTTCTGATGGGCGACGCACCGCTCGCGGGCCTGCGCGTGGTCGAGCTCGCCCGCATCCTCGCCGGGCCGTGGATCGGCCAGACGCTGGCTGATCTCGGGGCCGAGGTCATCAAGGTCGAGGCCCCCGAGGGCGACGATACCCGCCGCTGGGGCCCTCCCTTCGTCGAGCGCGACGACGGCCATGGCGGCACCGAGACGGTCGCCGCCTATTTCCACGCGGCCAATCGCGGAAAGCGTTCCGTGCGGTGCGACTTCGCCGATCCGGAGGATCTCGCGCGGCTCAAGGACCTGATCGCGGGCGCGGACGTGCTGATCGAGAATTTCAAGCTCGGCGGCCTCGCCAGGTGGGGCCTCGATTACCCTACGCTCTCGGCTGACAATTCCGGTCTCGTCTATGCCTCCGTCACCGGTTTCGGACAGGACGGACCACGCGCCGCGCAGCCGGGATACGATTTCATGATCCAGGGCCTTTCGGGCATCATGGACCTGACGGGCGAGCCCGACGGCCAGCCGCAGAAGGTCGGCGTCGCCTGGATCGACGTCTTCACCGGGCTCTACGGCGTGATCGGCATCCAGGCCGCGCTTGCCGAACGCGCGCGCTCGGGGATGGGGCAGCACGTCGATCTGTCGCTGCTCGATACAGGGGTTGCCGTGCTTGCGAACCAGGCGACGAACCACCTCCTCGGAGGGACCGCGCCCACGCGGCTCGGCAACGCACATCCGAACATCGTGCCCTATCAGGTCTTCGCGACCTCCGACGGCCACCTCATCGTCGCCTGCGGCAACGACCGTCAATTCGCCGCACTGGCCGACGTGCTGGGCTTGGGCGGCCTCGCCTCGGATCCGCGCTTCGCGACCAACGGCGCGCGTGTCGCCAATCGCGAGACCCTCGCCCCGATGATCGAGGACGCGACCCGTCGCCGTCTGCGCGACGCGCTCATCGCGGATCTGGGGGGTGCCGGTGTGCCCTGCGGACCGATCAATTCCGTGGCCGAGGCACTTTCGGACCCGCAGGTCGCCGCGCGCGGCATGGTGATCTCGCCCGAAGGGCTTCAGGGGGTACGCACGCCGATCGGCTTTTCGCGAAGCGAGCTGTCCTTGGAACGGGCCGCCCCCATCCTCGGTGCGGATGGCTGGAAAGGTTGGGACTAATTCCCGCGAACACCCTTCGCCTGCCCGAGCGCCGCGACATGCCGTGGCAGGTCGCTCCGGGAATGAAGAATATCGACGATAACGACCTCCTCCGGATCGTCGAGGAAGACAAGGAAGTGCTCTCCCGCCCGGGTGAACCGCAGATCGGCGGCATCCTCGGCCAGTACCGCACAACTTCGGCTGAGCGCCCTGCCCTCGCAAATCTCGCGGCAGCGATCCAGCAGATCCATCTCATAGCGATCGGCCTGCGCCGTGCCGAAACTCTCGATCGTCCAGCGTGCGATCTGGGCGAGGCTCTCCTCCGCTCGGCGGGTGAGCCTCAGCGAACGGTTCACGATGCGGCGCGCGCCGCGGCAAAGGCCCGGCGGATCGCATCTTCGCCCGTGCCCTGTGCAAGATCGCCGTCCCGCACCTGCGCGAGCCCTTCCTCAATGCCGCGACGGATGGCCGACAGCTCCGCCTCCTCGCGTTCGAGCAGCCGCAGACCCGCGCGAAGCGCCTCGCTGGCATTCTGGAACCGCCCGGACGCAACCAGCGATTGCACCAGCTGATCCTGCATGTCCGTCAGGACGACATTGCGTGTGACCATGTCCGTCGCCTCCTCATTGGCGATATATGCCAATGCCGGCTCCCGATCAAGCTGGTGACCGTCGGGGCCAGAGTCCCTTCCAACGCGACAGACCTCACGAATCCGGCTATCCTCGCAATTCAGGATACGAGAGCGACCCGAATGACGATCACGAACCAGGCGGAACTCGACGGGCTGAAGATCATCGGCCGGATCGTCGCCAACACGCTGCGCGACATGACCGCAGCCCTTGAGCCCGGCATGACGACCGCCGAACTCGACGAGATCGGTCGCGCGCATCTCGACCGCGAGGGGGCGATCCCAGCCCCGAGCGCGACCTACGGCTTTCCGGGCACCACCTGCATCAGCGTCAACGAGGAGATCGCCCACGGCATTCCCGGACCCCGCGTGATCGCGCCGGGGGATATGGTCAATATCGACGTCTCGGCCTCGAAGGACGGCTATTTCGCCGATACGGGCGCAAGCGTCGTCGTCCCGCCGTCGGATGCAGCGCGCGACCGGCTCTGCCGAGATGGCCGTCGCGCCATGCAGATCGGCATCTCGCAGGTCGCGGCCGGCAAGCCCCTCGCCGGTATCGGCACCGCGATCGGCCGGTTCGCCTCGGGGCGCGGCTATACGCTCATCCGCAACCTCGCGAGCCACGGCGTCGGCCGCTCGCTACACGAATATCCCGGCGAGATCGCAACCTGGCCCGACCGACGCGACACGCGGCGCATCACCAAAGGCCTCGTCTTCACGATCGAACCCTTCCTGTCGACGGGCGGCATCGCCGCGACCGACGGCCTCGACGGCTGGACGCTCTACAGCGATCCGCCCGCCCCGGTCGTGCAATACGAACACACCATCGTCGCTCTGAAGCGCGGCGCGACGATCCTTACCCTCCCCGGCCAGGCAGCCCCATGATTTCGGTCGCCTTGAGGGATTCCTTGGACGACAGCGGGCGGATAGGGGTCGGACCCTTCCGCAAAGCAGCACATGATAGGAACTAAGTAGCCAGATCCACCGAAGCCGGTTGCCTTGAACCATACTCTTCCGCCTTGGCTGAAAGCGCGTCGAGCCATGTGAGGCCTGCGTCGCGTCTCCGAAAGACTGGTGGCCAGAAATTTCGGAAGCGCTGACCTGCCCGGTTATTTCGCGGCCTGTTCTTGAGAATTTCCCACCCGCCACCGGCCTTGGCGGGTCGTGCGGAAAGCCCGATCGAGGACGGCAAATGCTCGTCAGGTCTTGAAAGCCGGGCGTTCCACCTCGGATTGCCCGCATCGCGGCACCTTGCCGGAAAAATCCATCGGATTATACCGATGACGTATGCTGCCGAAATCGTTTCCAACGGTCTCGTTCCGGCGGTGACTGCAGGCTTATCTGAGAGGATGTCTCATGCCGACGAACGGTTCGTCACACAGGTCCAAGCCGGGTCATGCCACGGCACCCGCCTGCACGATGGTGATCTTCGGAGCGAGGGGGGACCTGACCAAGCGGCTGCTGTTCCCCTCCCTCTACAACCTTGTGGAGATGAGCCTGCTCGACGAGGACTTCAAAGTCGAGGGCATCGATATCGCCGAGAGCGACGACGCCGCTTGGCGCAAGGGCCTCGGCGACACGATCGACTCGTTCGCCGATGATCCGGATGCCGAATTCCATCCCGATCACATCGATTCCGACGCGTGGGACTGGTTGATGTCGCGCGCCACCTACCAGCGTGGCGATGTCACCGATGCGAAGACATTCGATGCCTTGGCCGAACGGCTGAAGGACCGGTCAGCGATCTTCTATCTTGCCGTGTCGTCGCGGTTCTTCTGGCCCATCATCGAACGGCTCGGTGCGGCGGGCCTTCTGGAAGAGCCGGACGGGGCGTTCCGGCGACTGGTGATCGAAAAGCCGTTCGGCCACGACCTCGCATCGGCGCGCGAGCTCAACACGAAGATCCTGTCCGTCGCGCAGGAAGCCCAGGTATTTCGCATCGACCATTTCATGGGGAAGGAGCCGGTCCAGAGCATCCTCGCGATGCGCTTCGCCAACCGTCTCTTCGAGCCGATCTGGCGGTCCGAGCACATCGAACGTGTGGAGATCACGGCCGCCGAGACGATCGGCATCGAAAGCCGCGGGCACTTCTACGAGGCGACCGGCGCATTGCGGGACATGGTGCCGAACCATCTCTTCCAGCTGCTCTGCATGGCGGCGATGGACCCGCCCTCGTCTCTCGACCCCGACGCCGTTCGCAGCGAAAAGACGCGGCTGCTGTCCGCCGTGGCCCCCCTCGGCAAGGACGATGTCGTCTTCGGCCAGTACGAGGCGGGCACGGTCGACGGCAAGGCGGTGCCGGGCTATCGCGACGAGGCGGACGTGGCCGCGGACAGCCGGACCGAAACCTATGTCGCGGCGCGGTTGATGATCAACAACTGGCGTTGGGCGGGTACGCCGTTCCTGCTGCGAACCGGCAAACGGCTCGCCGCGAGGCGGACGGAGATCGTCGTGCATCTGCGGCCCGCGCCATTCGCCCTCTTCCCGAACACACCGCAGAGAACCGACAGCGCGAGCCGGATCATCTTCTCGATCGACCCGAAACACGGGATCGAGATCGCGTTCGACGTCAAGCAACCGGGCCCGGACGTGACGCTCGCGCCCGCGGCGACGTGGTTCTCGTTCGACAAGGGGTTCGATCGATCGCCGACCGTCGGCTACGAGGCGCTGCTCTACGATTGCATGCTCGGCGACGCGACGCTGTTCCAGAGAGCCGACACGATCGAGGCGGCGTGGCGCATCGTCGACCCGGTCCTGAACCACGCGCAGGACGCGGTGCCGGCCTTCTACGAGGCGGGAGGAGACGGGCCGGACGACTGGACGTGGACGCCGCTGAAGTCCGTCGCGCCATCGGATGAGCCGTCTTGAACGGCCGAGCCGATAACCGGCGCATGGTCGGCGGGCCGATATCCCTTGAGCTTTCCGGGCACAATGCCCGCGCCGAAACGTGGTAGGCGATCCGGGGCCGGGCGCGCCGATCTTCGACACCGCCGAAGGGCACCGCATCCAAAACGCGGATACGGACGGATGGCGGCGTTGGGGCCCCTACCTGGCCGAGCGTCAATGGGGAACGGTGCGCGAGGATTACAGCGCCGACGGCGATGCGTGGTCCGCCTTTCCGCATGACCATGCCCGCTCGCGGGCCTATCGCTGGGGCGAGGACGGCATCGCGGGTTTCTGCGACGAGGGGCAGACATGGTGCCTGTCGCTCGGTCTCTGGAACGGTGCCGATCCGATCGTGAAGGAACGCCTCTTCGGGTTGACGAACGCGGAAGGCAACCACGGCGAGGATGTCAAAGAGCTCTGGTGGCACCTCGACGCCGTGCCGAGCCACGCCTGGCAGCGCATGCTCTACCGTTATCCGCAGCGTGCCTTTCCCTATGCCGACCTCGTGGCGGAAAACGCGCGACGGCGGGGGACCGACGCCCCAGAATACAAGCTGGAAGATACCGGCATCCTGTCGGACGACAGATTCTTCGACGTCGAGGTCGCGTATGCCAAGGCCGGCCCCGACGACGTGCTCATGCGCGTCACCGTCCTCAATCGCGGTCCGCAGAAGGCCCGCATCCACGTCTTGCCGCAGCTCGTCGCCCGCAACACCTGGAGCTGGGGCGGCAACAGCGAAAAACCGACCATCGCGCCTGATGGGCCGGGCAGCGTTCTGGCCAGCCAACCGGGCAAGACGCCGTTGCGCCTCGAGGCGCTGCAGGACGTCCGCTGGCTGTTTTGCGAGAACGAAACCAACAAGCACCGCCTTTACGGGATCGGCCCGGACGGCCCCTTCAAGGATGCGATCAACGACCATCTTGTCGGCGGCGCGGTCGAGCTGCCCGGATCCGGGACGAAATGCGCGGCACTGTCCGAGCACGAGATCGAGGCGGGGGCATCCGTAACCCTGCGGTACCGCCTTGCCCCGGCATCGGCCGACGCGCTGGATGCCACGGCGTTCGACGGCATCCTGCGCGACCGCGCCGCCGAAGCGGATGCGTTCTACGGCGCGCTCCAGCAGGAGATGACCGAACCGGACGAACGGCTGGTCCAGAGACGGGCGCTCGCCGGCCTCCTGTGGTCCAAGCAGGTCTATCGGTACGACGTGAAGCGCTGGCTCGAAGGTGATCCGGCCGGTCCCGTTCCACCTGCCGAGCGACGGCGCGGGCGCAATTCGGACTGGACGCATCTCAACAATTCCGAGGTGATCCTCATGCCGGATACCTGGGAATATCCCTGGTACGCCTCGTGGGATCTGGCGTTCCACGCGATGGCGGCCGCATGCGTCGATCCGGCCTTCGCCAAGGATCAGCTCCTGCTTCTGACACGCGAATGGTACATGCACCCGAGCGGTCAGCTCCCGGCCTACGAATGGTCGTTCTCCGACGCCAACCCGCCGATCCACGCATATGCGGCCCTGCGGGTCTATCGCGCGGACGCGGAACTCACCGGCCGGCCCGACCGCGCCTTCCTCGAACGGATCTTCCACAAGCTGATCGTGAACTTCACCTGGTGGGTGAACCGGAAGGACGTGTCCGGGCGAAATCTGTTTCAGGGAGGTTTTCTCGGGCTCGACAATATCGGGGTATTCGATCGTTCGGCCCCCGTTCCGGGCGGCGGCACCCTCGAACAAGCCGACGCGACGGCCTGGATGGCGATGTATGCGCTCAACATGATGCGAATGGCGCTGGAGCTGGCCGAGGACAATCCCGCCTACGAGGACATCGCGACGAAGTTCTTCGAACATTTCCTGACCATCGCGTCGGCCATGACCCATCTCGGCCGATCCGAGGCCGAAAAGGACACGGGCGAGGAAGGCGACGGTCTGTGGAACGAGGCCGACGGCTTCTTCTACGACGTGCTGGTCCTGCCGGATGGGTCGACCACGACCCTTCGCGTGCGGTCTCTGGTGGGGCTGATCCCGCTCTGCGCTGTCGAAGTGCTCGACCGCGATCTTGCGCAGCGCCATCCTGCATTCGCCCGTCGTCTCGACTGGATGCTGCGGCACCGCCCCGACCTGACGGATCAGGTCTCGCGATATGCGGAGCCGGGGCAGAACGACCGCCTCCTTCTGTCCCTCCTGCGAAGACACCGCATGACGGCCGTGCTCGGGCGGATGCTGGACGAAACCGAATTCCTGTCGCCGCACGGGGTTCGCTCCGTGTCGAAGGCACATGGCACCGGTCCGTTCGAGATCGCGATCGGGGATCGGAGTTTCTCGGTAGGGTACGAGCCCGGTGCCTCGCAGAGCGGCCTGTTCGGCGGAAATTCCAATTGGCGCGGTCCCGTATGGATGCCGCTCAACTTCATGCTGATCGATGCGCTGCGTGAGTTCGCGCGATTCTACGGCGACGAGATCAAGGTCGAATGCCCCTCTGGATCGGGGCGAAATGTTGACCTCGGAGGCGTGGCCGACGAACTTTCGCGCCGCCTCGAAGCTCTCTTTCTCAAAGACGCGGAAGGTTTGCGGCCCTCGACTGGCGGCAAGGCACCGCGTGGCGGTCTGGACGGGGAAGAACTCCTCCAGTTCAACGAATTCTTCCATGGCGAAACGGGCCTCGGCCTCGGTGCCTCCCATCAGACCGGATGGACGGCGCTGGTGGCCCTTCTTCTTCGGCGGCCGGCCCGGCAAAGCGTGAAATGACGAGGTCCTCCAAAGGAAAGGCCCCGGTCAGGGGGCCACGAAAGGGACGTGCTCTCGTCCGCCGCGCCGCCCTCGTCTTCGGCCTGATTGCTGCCGTCTGGATCGGCATGGCCTATTTCGTCCTTCCGAACGCCCTGCGCCATTACGATCACCAGCCCGGCCTCGAGGGTCTCGAGATGGTGACCCATACCGCGGACGGTCTCGCCGGCGATCCGTTGAACGTGGGGCTCGTCGGATCGCAGGCCGAGCTCGTCTCGGCACTGACGAAGGCGGACTGGGTGCCGGCCGATCCCGTCACCTTGCGCACGAGCATCGGGATCGTCGGCAGCGTCGTCCTCGACAGATCCGATCGTGATGCCCCGGTCAGTCCCCTGTTCTATCAAGGGCGCAGGCAGGACCTTGCCTTCGAGAAGGCAGTCGGGCGCAGCGCCGACCGACGCCAGCACGTGCGCTTCTGGAAGGTCCTCCCTTCGGGACAGGAAGGGCGGCCGGTCTGGCTCGGCTCTGCATCCTTCGATACCGGCGTCGGCCTCAGCCATTATACCGGAGCCGTCACGCACGACATTTCCCCCGATATCGACGCGATGCGCGATCAGCTGAGTGTCGATCTTGCCGCGACCGGACTGATCACCGAGACCTACGAGGTGACCGGTGTCGGTCCGACGCTGAACGGCCGCAACGGCGGGGGTGATCGGTACTACACGGATGGCGAGATCGAGGTTTCCGTCATCGCGGCGCCGGGAGAGACCGGGCACCAACCACCGCCGAAGCTGGCGAACCCGCCCATGGTGAACCTCAAGAACATGCTCTGGAATTCCGTGAAGACCGCGGCGACCTCCGGCGGGTCCGGATCCTAGCACCCTCTCCGTCAGGCCCCTGCCGCCATGACGCAAGATTGAACGGCAAAGGCCCTCTCCCCGGGCCCGACTGGCCCATCGCTCCTTTCGGAACCCTCGCAAGTTGCATACCGCGTGCCCGGAAGGCCGGGACCCGACCTGCCCGGCTTGCACCGGCACGGGGGACAAGTTCAGTTCCCAAGTGTTCAACGTATCGCGCCCGTGGGGAAACTTCGCACGCGGATCATGTCGCGACCACGCACGGAACGAAGGAGACGACATGCAAGGGATGAGGATCTCCGACGATGCGCCCGGGGTAGAAGACCGACTGTCGGAGGCCGAACCGCACGCCCTGGCCCGTGTGCTGAACCGTGCCCCCTCCGCGGACCGAACCCGTGCGATGCGGGCCTTGCCGAACGACAAGGCGGTTTGGGTCTTCGGCCTTCTCGAGCCGACGAACCAGCTCGACGTGCTGCAATCGGCCGACGAGAACGAGCGACGGCGGCTGCTCCACGAGATGGAGCCCGACGACCGGGCTCGAATGCTGAGCTTTTTGTCGGACGATGATGCCGAGGCGCTTCTGCAACAGCTCACGCCGGACGAGCGGGCGACCACGCGAACGGTGCTCGGCTATCCCAGACACAGCGCCGGCCGGATCATGAGCCCCGAATTCATGCGCCTGACCCCCGAGATGAGCGTGTCCGACGCCCTTGTCGCCATCCGGGCTGGCCAGAAACGCGCCGAGACCGTGTTCGTGATGCCGGTCGCGAATGACGACATGCGGCTGCTCGGCACCGTCGATCTCGCCCAGATCGTTCTCGCGTCGCCGGATATGAGGATCGCCGATCTGGCAGAGCGGAACGTGCCCGCGGTTTCGGTCATGGACGATCAGGAAGAGGTCGCACGACTGATGAAATCGGCGGATCTGATGATCGTACCGGTCGTCGAGACGCAGGACCGACTGGTCGGCATCATCACATTCGACGATGCCATGGAGGTTCTGGAATTCGAGGAAGGCGAGGATTTCGCCCGCTCCGGAGCTGCCGAACCGGTCGGCCGCCCCTACCTGTCCGTCCCCGTCCTGCGCCTTGTCCAGTCGCGGATCGTCTGGCTGTCGGTGCTTGCGGTCGCCGCCAGCCTGACCGTGAACGTGCTCAACGCATTCGAGGCGACACTGGAAAGTGTCGTGACCCTCGCCCTGTTCATTCCGTTGCTGATCGGCATCGGGGGAAATGCAGGCGCGCAGTCGGCCACCACCATCGTCCGTGCGCTCGCGATCGGTGACGTCGCACCGCGGGACGCCCTGCGCATCGCCTGGCGCGAAACCCGAACCGGCTTTGTCATGGGCCTCGTCATCTCCGTCTTCGCGTTCGTGCTGCTCTCATTTCTGTTCGACCTCTCGATCGCGCTCGTCGTGGCGTTGACGCTGATATTCATCTGCACGCTCGCCGCCCTGGTGGGATCGCTGATGCCTGTCATCGCCCGGGTGCTTTCCATCGACCCCGCGGTCTTCAGCGCCCCCTTCGTCACGACGGTCGTCGATGCCTCCGGGCTTCTGATCTATTTCCTGGTCGCCCGCGCCGTGCTGGGGGTCTGAGCCACGCGGACGGGAAGATCACCCGTGATGGATTGGCTGTCGGTGACGCGGTCGACCCGGCGCACGTGCGATAGATGACGTCCGTTTCCGGTTGCGGCGGCTGGCAAGGAAGCCTGAACCGCACGTATCCTTCGCCTTGGATCGCGTCTGGACGTGTGGCCTCGCTCGCCAAACAACCCGGTAACACCTGCCGGGCAGCTCTGGAACACCCTCGCCCCGATGCAAGCGCCGAACCTGTGGCGGTCGACGCTCGATCGAAGTGAACGGCGCGCTCGCCTGCTTGGCGTCTTGCGGTCCGTCCGGTTCGACCCTTCTCAGGATCCGCATATTCGGACCAGGATCACCGGCGGAACGTGTCCGCCGGTGACCATCTCGGTTGCGGGGTCAGTTCGTCACGATTTCCGGCCCCATGAATGCCGTCGGCAACCAGGTCGAAAGGAACGGCACGTATGTCACGAGGATCAGGAACACAAAGAGCACCGCCAGGAACGGCAGGGCGGCGCGGACAACGCCCATCACCGACATGTTGGCCACGCCCGAGGTCACGAAGAGGTTGAGGCCCACGGGCGGTGTGATCATCCCGATCTCCATGTTCACCACCATGATGATGCCCAGGTGGATCGGATCGATCCCGAGCTGGATGGCGATGGGAAACACGAGCGGTGCGACGATCACGATGAGGCCGGAGGGCTCCATGAACTGGCCGCCGATCAGGAGGATCACGTTCACGATCACGAGGAACATGATCGGCCCGAACCCGGCGCTCAGCATGGCACCCGCGATATGCTGCGGGATCTGCTCGTCGGTCAGGACGTGCTTCAGGATCAGCGCATTGGCGATGATGAACATCAGCACGATAGTCAGCTTGCCCGCCTCGAAGAGGGTCTCGCGGGTATCGCGGTGGAAGAATGCCGTGACGATGGCCCAGGGTTTCTCGAGAAGGGTCGACTTCTCGTCCATCGCCGGAGCGGCCGCCGCCGAGAGGGACCTCGGGCCGGGCTCGCCCAGGATGGCGCTCATGGCGGGCTTCGGGGTCCTGCCGCCGGTGGCGAGCGGCCCCATGTCGCGGTAGACGAAACAGGCGATGAAGAAGGCATAGACCGACGCCACGGCCGCCGCTTCGGTCGGCGTGAAGATACCGCCGTAGATGCCGCCGAGGATGATCACGATCAGGAAAAGGCCCCAGGCGGCATCCTTGCCCGATGCCCAGACCTCGCCCCAGCCCTTCCACTCGCCCTGCGGCAGGTGCTTGACCTTGGCGACCACGTAGATCGTGGTCATCAGCATGATGCCCGCGAGAAGGCCCGGGATCACGCCCGCGAGGAACATTCGCCCGACCGAGACGTCCGTGGCCGAGGCGTAGACCACCATGACGATCGAGGGCGGGATCAGGATGCCGAGCGTACCGGCATTGCAGATGACGCCTGCCGCGAACTCCTTGGAATAGCCGGTCTGCCGCATCGCCGCGATGACGATGGAGCCGATGGCGACCACGGTGGCGGGCGACGATCCGGAAAGGGCCGCGAACATCATGCAGGCAAAGACGCCGGCGATGGCGAGGCCGCCCGGAAGATGCCCGGTCAGCGCGATGGCGAAGCGGATGATCCGCTTGGCCACCCCGCCCGTCGACATGAAGCACGAGGCGAGGACGAAGAACGGGATCGCGAGAAGCGTGTAGTGGCCGGCCATCGCGTTGTAGAATTGCTGCGCGATGGAGGCGAGAGACGTATCCGAGAACCACAGCAGGAACAGGGTCGAGGCAAGACCCAGAGAGACCGCGATGGGCACGCCGATCAGCAGGAAGCCGATCGTCATGAGAAACAGGAGAACGACATCCATGAATCAGGCCTCCTCTGCCCGAAGTTTCGCCTGCACCTCGGCGACGTCGTCTTCGGCTTCGTGGCTGACGATGAAGCTGGCGCGGGTGCCTTGCCAGACGCCGACGAAGGCCTGGACGAGGCGGAACGAATAGAGGGCCACGCCGACCGGAAGCATCGTGTAGCCGACGACGCGGGGAAGTTTCTCGTAGGTCTCGCCCATGTTGATGAGCGGCTCGAGCCAGCGCAGGAACGGCAGCATCGGAATCTGGTCGGTGACGTACCATGCCTGATCGCGCGTTTCCTCGAACCCGAGGGGGAACCAGCGTCCCGCGGTGCGATCAAGGGCGGCGTAGGGTGCCCAGTAATCCCACGAGCCCTTCATCAGGAGGAACGCGTAAACGAGGCAGCAGATGCCCGCGGCGATGCCCATCCAGCGCTTCTGCCGGCCGGAGACGATGTTGAGGACGGCGTCCACCCCGAGATGCGCGGTGATCTTCACGCAGTAGCTGATGCCGAACAGGATCAGCCACGCGAAGAGGACGAGCGTCGCCTCGAGACCCCAAATCAGCGATGCGTTGAAGACATAGCGCAGGATGACGTTGACGAAGGTCACTAGGGTCATGAGGCCGAGAAGGACGGCGATGGCCGTCCGCTCGAATTCGTCGACCGCCCGTGACCAGCCGGTGTAACCGGATGGCTTGGCAGACATTGTCCCCTCCCGGGATGAAGATGGAAAAGAATGTGGCGGCCCCGGTCCTGCCGGGGCCGCCGGACCCCTCAGGAGCCCGAGGCGACGCGCTGGTTGATCGCCTGCGCGGCCGAGATGGTGTCGGCCCCGATGCCGTCCTCGAACTGCGACCAGACGGGCTTCATGGCATCGACCCATTCCTGACGCTGCTCGGGGGTAAGCTCGCGGACCACGCCGCCCGCGTCGATGATCGCCTGCCGGGCCTCGGCGTCCACCTGGGTCACCGCAGCGTTCCGCTCGGCCGTCACTTCGTCCAGGATCGTCATGAACTGGTCGCGCACATCCGGCTCGAGGCCGTCGAGCCAGTCGACGGAGGCCACGACCACGTAATCCAGAACGCCGTGATTCGTCTCGGTCGTGCCGTCCTGCACCTCGAAGAACTTCTGGCCGTAGATGTTCGACCAGGTATTCTCCTGCCCGTCGACGACGCCCTGCTGAAGTGCGCCGTAGGTTTCCGAGAAGGCCAGAGGCTCGGCGGTGGCCCCGAGCGCCTGCATCTGGGCCACGAGAACGTCGGACGGCTGCACGCGGAACTTCAGGCCCTTCGCGTCGGCCGGCACGAGGAGCGGCTTGTCGGCCGAGAACTGCTTCAGGCCGTTGTGCCAGTAGGCGAGGCCCGACAGACCGCGGCGTTCCATCGACGAAAGCATGTCCTGCCCGGTCTCGGAGGCCTGGAATTCATCGACGGCCTCCATGTTGGCGAACATGAACGGCAGGTCGTAGATCTGGAACACCTTGGTGAAGGTCTCGAATTTCGACAGCGACGGCGCGGCGAGCTGGACATCGCCCTGCAGCATCGCCTCGAGCACCTTGTCGTCGTCGTAGAGGACCGAGTTGGCGTAGACCTCCATGCAGACCTTGCCGTCCATCTCGGCATTGACGCGCTCCTTCAGCAGCTCGGCGGCGATACCCTTTGGATGCTTGTCGGTATTGGTGATATGGCTGAACTTGATGACGGTCTCGCCGTCGTCGCAGCCGCCTGCCTCCTGCGCGGATGCGCATCCCGCGGCGAGAACGAGTGCGATGGCGGTGGTGGTCAGAAACTTCATCTGGGGTTCCTCCCGAAAACCCGGTGCGCCACGTGCGCTCCTGTCGGCTGGTCGGGATCGTTCGCGCCGATCGCGAGCCTTGCGAAGAGCGCAAGGCGGCTATGCATGAAATAAGACCCGGGCAATTCGGCGGGATGTTTCGGGTTCCACCCATCGGTGGCCATCCGACGCGTCCGAAACCGAAACGCGGAACCGGTCAGTCGGTGAAGTCCTCGCGGCGGATGCCGTGTTTGTGCATCTTCTCGTAGAGCGTCTTGCGGCCCAGCCCGAGCGATTCGTAGGTCGATTTCAGGCTGCCGCCATTCGAGGCGAGCGTGGACGCGATCAGGTCCCGCTCGAACCTGTCGACGCGTTCGTGCAGCGTGCCCTTCGTCTCGGTTCCCGCATCGGCCTCGATGTCGAGGCCAAGGACATGCAACTCCGCCGCGCTTTGCAATTCGCGCAGATTGCCAGGCCATTCCCGCCGCAGGAGCGCCATGGCCCGGTCGGGCGTGACCTCCGGAAGAGGACGGGACAGCCTCTCGGCTGCCTCGATGAGAAAGGTCTGGTAGAGCTTCGGCACGTCGCCCGGTCGTGCGACGAGCGGTGGCAGGGTCAGCGTGACCGGCGCGATCCGGTAGAGCAGATCGTCGCGGAACGTACCGGCGGCCACAAGCGGCTCGAGCGGGGTCCTGCTCGACGCGACGAACCGTACGGAGAGGTCCACCGGATCGGTCGCGCCCAGCGGCACGATCCGCCGTTCCTCGATCACCCGCAGAAGCTTGAGCTGGATGGCGAGCGATGTCGCTTCGATCTGGTCGAGATAGACCGTCCCGCCCCTCGCATGCTCAAGCCGTCCGATCCGCGTCCGCATCGCCCCGGGAAAGGCCCCCGCGACATGGCCGAACAATTCGGATTCGAGATGTTCGGCCGGCAGAGCGGCGAGGTTCAGCGCGACGAAGGGCTTCCCGGCCCCGCAGGACAATTCGTGGATGACGCGCGCGACATGCTCCTTGCCCGTGCCGGTCTCACCCACGATGAGCGCGTCGAGCGCGCTTGCCGCCACGGCCCGCACCCGGGCGCGCAGCGACACGATCTGCGGCGATTGTCCCGGGATCGCCGTCGCGACCGGATCGTCGCCCAAATGGAAGGCGGTCGACCGCAACGCCTCGATCTCGCTTCTGAGGCGGCGCTTTTCGAGGCCACGCTCGATTGCGCCGACCAGCCGTTCGATCGCGAAGGGCTTCTCAATGAAATCGTAGGCCCCCTGACCGAGCGCCTCCACCGCCATCGGCACATCGCCGTAGCCCGTCATGAGAACCACCGGCACATCGGGGTCGCGCGCGAGGGCCGCCTTCAGGAATGCCAGCCCGTCCATGCGCGGCATTCGGATATCCGACACGACGATGCCGCCGAAGCCCGGCCCGATGCGGTCGAGCGCCCGCTCGGCCCGCGCGAAGGCCATGACCTTGTATCCGCTCAGCTCCAGCGACTCGGCGACCGAGATCCGGATATCCTCCTCGTCGTCGACCAGGATCACATCCGTCATGCCGCCACGTCCGCAGCCAGGACCCGGCGCAACGAGAGGACGAACCGCGCGCCGCCGCCGGGCACGTTCCCCGCCGTGAGCGTTCCTCCGAAATCACGCACGATGTTGAAGGAGATCGAGAGGCCGAGACCCAGCCCCAGACCGACCTCCTTCGTCGTGAAGAACGGATCGAAGATCTTGTCCAGCACCGCGTCGGGAATGCCCGTGCCGTTATCTTCCACGACAAGATCCACCGTCTCGGCCTGCGGCATGATCGCGATCCGCACATGCGGCTCCCGCCCCTCCGGCATCGCGTCGAGCGCGTTCACGACAAGGTTCATCACGACGTGCTGCAACCGGATCATGCCGCCCACGACAGGGCCACCCGCCTTGCCCGTTACCTCCACCGTCGCGTGCGCGGCCTGCAACCGTCCCTCGATCAGGGCAAGCGCCTCGTCCACGATGACCGCAAGATCGACCGGCTCCGATGTCCCGTCGGATTTGCGGGCAAACCGGGTCAGGTGCTTCGACAGCGCCGCCATGCGTTCTGTCAGGCGCATGATACGCGCGAGGGTGTCATCGGCCCGATCGACCTGTCCCGCACGGTGAAAGGCCCGCGCATTGCCGCAATACGTCCTGATCGCCATGAGCGGCTGATTGAATTCGTGGCTGAGCGCCGCGGACATCTGACCCAGCGCAGCGAGCTTGCCGGCCTGCACGAGTTCCTCCTGCGTGCGGCGCAATCCATCCTCGGCCGCCCGTCGTTCCGCCACCTCGATCTCGAGCCGTGCATTTGTCGATGTCAGATCGGCGGTGCGGTCCGCCACGCGCCGTTCGAGCTCCAGGCGATACCGTTCCCGGTCCGCGAGTTTGCGAGCGAGCCGGTCACGCCGCTGAACCGAAAGCCGGGCCAGGGCCGCGGCGGCGATCCCGGCAGCGGCAAGCGCCACGGCCAGCATCCATTGCTGACGCCGCAGATCGGCGATGCCGTAGAGCAGATGGAGCGTCCACCGCTCACGCTCCAGCGCACGCTCCACGGGCAGGTACGTCCGGGCCGTGCCCCCTGTCACGCGGAGGAACTGCGACCGGGCGGAAAGCGGGGCGGGACCGATGGTTTCGGGGTCGTAGGACCGGACCCTCGCGACCTCGGCCTTCGCGGACGGCGTGAGCGGTTCGAGCGCGGTCAGCCGGAGCGCAGGCAGGGTCGACAGGATCACAACGCCCGCCTTGTCCGTGATGAAGATCGGATAGGCCGCTTCGGCCAGTGTCCGTTCGAGCGCAGCGGCAGAGACCTTGACCACCACGACACCGATGGTCTCGTCCCCGCGCTGGATCGGTGCCGACAGGTAATATCCCCGTTGCCCCGATGTCGTCCCGAGGCCGAAGAAATGGCCCGGTCGTCCGGAAATCGCATCGGCGAAATACGGTCGGTACGAAAAATTCCGGCCGACGAACGTGGTGATGAGGTCCCAGTTCGACGCGGCGACGGTCGTGCCGTCCCTCGCGATGAGATACGTGTCGGAAGTTCCCGCGATTTGGTTCCACTCCGCGAGTTCGCGGTTCAGCGCATCGAGCTCGTCCCGCCCGGCACCGTCCTCCAGCGCTGAAATGACCCGCGGATTGCGCGCATAGAGCGCGGGCAGCGTTTCGTAGCGGTGAAACCAGCCGCCGATGGTCTCGTTCGTCTGCGAAAGTTGCGCCAGGGCGTTGGCACGCGTGCGCTCCACGAGAAGGGCGTTGGCCGAGAGGAACGCGGCCACGAATAGCACGGCACCCGCGGCACCCCAGAGGAGCGACGCACGCCGACGGCGAACAGGTGCATGAACGGGTCGAGGTCTCCGCATGGCAAATCATAGCTCCAGACCACTCTTCGCTGGAAGGAGATTGTTGCGAAGCATTTGCTGAGAGGTTTTCACGGCCTGACTGCAAGCCTTGGACATCCGTTTCGGTTCTCACGGGTCTCGGTCCGGCGGAACATCGGTGAGCCCCCCGAACTCATCACGGCCGACCAAGCGAGTAATTCCTGCCGCAGATCGGCCTCTCACGGGCCGTGGACAGGCTGCCGCCAAATCGCGGGAGACGAGAGATCGAACCGAGACGAAGTCAGGCCCACCGGCTCCTGAAATATTCTGACCACCGGACGTGGCCTACGCCTCAGGCTCTCACCGAAGAATGCGCGGGCGGGATCAGGCGGTTGGCCATGTCCGCGTTCGGGACGGGCATCCGACCCGCTCGGGGCATCCTGAAGCTGACACTCCTTCGCCGCCATGCGCTTCTCCGACGGATCGGGCCAAGTCTGGCCCGTCACGATCCTCGACTTACATGTTCGCCTGCCAGTGGACGGCCCTGCTTGCGTACCGGGTCACAGAAGCGGCGTTCGACCCAGGTCGTCGCCGTCCCCTTCGAATTGAACAAGGACCAGCCCTCATGAAAGCTTCCGATCTTCTGGTCGCTGCGTTGGAGAACGAAGGGGTCGAGTACATCTTCGGCATTCCCGGCGAAGAAAATCTCGACCTGCTCGAAAGCCTCGCCGGCTCTCGGATCAAGCTCGTACTCACCCGTCACGAACAGGCCGCGGGCTTCATGGCGGCGACCTATGGCCGCTTCACCGGGAAGGCCGGCGTCTGTCTCTCGACGCTGGGACCCGGTGCCACCAACCTCGTCACGGCCGCCGCCTATGCAACGCTCGGCGGCATGCCCATGCTGATGCTGACCGGCCAGAAGCCGATCCGCAGCTCCAAGCAGGGCCGGTTCCAGATCCTCGACGTCGTGGACATGATGCAGCCGGTCACCAAATCCTCCAGACAGCTTCTTTCCGGCACGGGCATCCCGAGCCGCCTGCGCGAGGCGGTGCGCCTGGCCGAAGAGGAGAAGCCCGGTGCCACCCATCTGGAGCTGCCCGAGGACATCGCCCAGGAAGAGGTGGACGGCATCCCGATCGACCCGTCCCAGACGCGCCGCCCCGTGCCGGAGGAGAAGGCCGTTCGGGCTGCGGTCGAGAAGCTCCGCGCCGCGAAGGCCCCCATCCTCGTGATCGGGGCGGGGGCCAACCGCAAGCTGACCTCGAAGATGCTAACCGAACTGGTCGATACATTCGGCATCCCCTTCGTCACGACGCAGCTCGGCAAGGGGGTCGTGGACGAACGAAGCCCGCATTTCATGGGCTGTGCGGCACTGTCGTCGGGCGATTTCGTGCATCGCGCGATCGACGCGGCCGACCTCATCGTCAATATCGGCCACGACGTGATCGAGAAGCCCCCCTTCTTCATGAAGCCCGATGGCACCGAGGTGGTGCATATCAACTTCCGCTCCGCCGAGGTCGATCCGGTCTACTTCCCGCAGCTCGAGGTCGTGGGCGACATCGCCAACGCGATCTGGCAGATCAAGACGGGCCTGGCGGACCATCCCGTCTTCGACTGCACCCGGATGCGAGAGATCAAGCGCCACCACGACGCCCATCTCGAGGAAGGGGCCGACGATGACCGGTTCCCGGTCTATCCCCAGCGGCTCGTCGCCGATGTCCGGCGGGTCCTGCCGTCGGACGGCATCGTCTGTCTCGACAACGGCATCTACAAGATCTGGTTCGCCCGGAACTACCTCGCGCACGGGCCGAATACGGTCATCCTCGATAACGCGCTCGCGTCGATGGGGGCGGGTCTGCCCTCGGCGATGGCGGCCACGCTGGTCAATCCCGGCCGGCGCGTGCTGGCCGTGGTGGGCGATGGCGGATTCATGATGAACAGCCAGGAACTCGAAACGGCCGTGCGGCTCGGCCTCGACCTGACGCTGCTGATCCTGAACGACGCGGCATACGGCATGATCCGCTGGAAGCAGGCCGATATGGGATTCCGCGATTACGGCCTGAGCTACAACAATCCCGACTTCGTGACCTATGCCCGCAGCTACGGTGCCGAGGGACACCGCATCGCGTCGGCCGACGCGCTCGCCCCGACGCTCGAACGGTGTCTCGCGGAAGGCGGTGTGCACGTAATCGACTGTCCCGTCGACTATTCCGAGAACGACCGGATCCTCCACCACGAGATCCAGGACCGCAGCGCGGAGGTGTAGCCGGAGTTTCCGGCCATGCATCGACACACCTGCAACGGCTGCACCCTTTATCTGCTTGGATCCACCGATCCGACCGGGGCAATCATTCAGAAGGCGGAGGCTGGACCCGCAGACCGTCGAGGAAAATATCCAGACGCCGCAGAACCTGCCGTTTCCAGGCGGGACCCGGCTCATGGGCATAACAGAGCGCATACATGGTCTCGACCAGATCCTCGCCCGTCACGTCCGCGCGAAGATGTCCTGCCTCGGCTCCACGCTGCAGAAGGGTGTTCAGGGCCACCGTGAGACGCCCCGACAGCTCCGAATAGGACGCCTTCGCCTCCTCCGTCACCACGACCGAAAGCGCCCCGAGAAGCCCCCGCTTGGTCTCCACCAGATCAACGTTCGCGTGCAGCCATTCCCGCAGGGCTTCGAGCGGGCTCCCGGCAGCCTCCAGCGCTTCGGCCCGGGTGACCACCTGTTCCAGCTCCTGGCGAAAGACCGCATGAAACAGGGCATCGCGGTTCGGAAAGTGGCGATACAGCGTGCCGACGCCGACGCCGGCCGTCCGGGCGACGGCTTCGAGGCTCGCCGAAGGCCCCCCACCCCCGAGAACCACCTTCGCCGCGGCGATCAGACGCGTGCGGTTTTCGACGGCGTCACGACGCGGCTTGCGCTTGCGATCTTCCTCGATCGACTTATCCTTTCCTTGAAACCGGAGGCACCCTCCGTATATTTTGACAGGGACCGCCCACGCGGTCCGATTGCCGCAAGCATAGAGCCCGGCGTCGCAAGGCGCGAGAACCACGCACGCCAAGTAACCAGAAAGGGAGAGGCATGTCGCTTTCGATCAGCCTGACACTAAACGGCACGGAGCGCGAGGTCGCACTCGACGATCCGCGCGTCACGCTTCTCGACCTCCTGCGAGAGCGTCTGGACCTGGCAGGAACCAAGAAGGGGTGCGACCGGGGGCAATGCGGCGCCTGTACGGTCCTCGTCGACGGAAGACGGGTCAATTCCTGCCTGACGCTCGCCGCCACGCTGGACGGTGCCGATGTCACGACCATCGAGGGGCTGGCACGCGAAGACGATCTGCACCCCGTCCAGCAGGCCTTCATCGACAATGACGGGTTCCAGTGCGGCTACTGCACGCCGGGCCAGATCATGAGCGCCGTCGGCCTGATCGCCGAGGGCACGACAGGCGACGATCCCGAACGGATCCGCGAGGGGATGAGCGGCAATATCTGCCGTTGCGCGGCCTATCACGGCATCACCCTCGCGGTTCAGCAGGCCCTGCGCCGGATGGACAACGACAGGAAGGGAGACGCGGCATGAAACCGTTCGACTTCGTGCAACCGACCACCGTCGACGAGGCACTGGCGGCCTGGGAGCCGGGCGCGGCGTGGCTCGGCGGAGGCACCAACCTCGTCGACCTGATGAAGACCGGAGCCCTCGCACCCACACGCGTCATCGACGTCACCCGTCTGTCCGGCCTCGACCGGATCGAGCACTGCGAGGACGGCAGTTTCCGGCTCGGTGCATTGGTCCGCAATTCCGACCTCGCACACGATGGGGAAATGCTGGCGAATTTTCCGATGGTGTCCGAGGCACTTCTGGCAGGCGCGTCGGGACAGCTCCGGAATGCCGCGACGCTCGCCGGCAACCTGATGCAGCGCACCCGTTGCCCGTACTTCATGGACCCGCTCTACGCCTGCAACCGGCGCGATCCGGGTGCAGGCTGCGACGCAAAGGGCGGTGCCTGGGAGAACGCGGCGATCCTGGGCCATGGCGAGGGCTGCATCGCCACGAACCCGTCGGATTTCTGCGTCCCCCTCTCGGTGCTCGACGCGATCGTCGAGGTGCAGGGGCCGGACGGCGCGCGCGAGATCCCCCTGCGCGACTTCCACCGTCTTCCGGATGACGAATCCGTGCGGGAGACTGCGCTCGAGCCGGGCGAACTGATCCTCGCCCTGCGCCTTCCCGCCTCCGGGCGGGCCTTCGCCGGCAACTCTCGGTATCTCAAGGTGCGCGAGCGCACATCCTATGCCTTCGCGCTCGTCTCGGCCGCTGCCGCATTCCGGATGGATGGCGGGCGCATCGCCGAGGCGCGCCTTGCCCTCGGCTCCGTTGCCGCAAAGCCGTGGCGGGTCTCCGCCGCCGAGGATCTCCTGTCGGGCGAGGTGCCGGACGACGATCTCTTTGCCCGGGCGGCGGGGATCGCCCTGCAGGACGCCGTGCCCTCGAACGGCAACGGCTGGAAGATCGACCTCGCGCGCCGGACCGCGGCCCGCGCCCTTCGCCTTGCGGCGACCGGGACTCCCGAACGGATGCCCGCCCTGCCTGCTTCACCCTTCGGACAAGCGGAGGCTCCCGCCCATGCCTGACACCTTCACCCGCTTCGGCTCCAATTCCGGACAGCCCGTGACCCGCCGCGACGGGATCGCCAAGGTCACCGGCACCGCGACCTTTGCCGCAGACAACCATCCCGACGGCCTTCTGCATGCTGTCTACGTCCCCGCAGCCATCGCCCGGGGCCGGGTCGCGGACCTCGACGTTTCCGCCGCCGAGGCGCATCCCGGCGTCACGCATGTCTTCACGCCCGCGAACCGCCCCGATCTGGCGGGCGATCCCGACGACAAGCCGACCCGGTTCTCCTTCCGGATCGAGGTTCTGCAGGACGACACCGTCCGGTATGCCGGCCAGCCCATCGCCATCGTCCTCGGCGAGACGCTGGAAGCCGCGACCGAAGGCGCGAGGCTCCTCTCCCCTCGTTACGAGGCCCAGCCGCCGCGGACCGGACTGGACGACAACGCGACATTCGCGGTGGAGGAGCCCGGCTTCGGGGCTCCGGGCGACACCGTTCTGGGCGATATCGATGCCGCTCATGCCGATGCGACCATCTCGATCGACGCGACCTACGAGACGCCGCCGCAGTATCACAACGCCATGGAACCTCATGCGGTCGTGGCAGAGTGGGATGGCGACCGGCTGAGCCTCGACATGCCGAGCCAGGCGTTGCGGATGACATGCGCGGCCTACGCCCATCTCTTCGGCATTCCGGCCGAGAACGTGACGCTCCGCAGCCCGTATCTCGGCGGTGGATTCGGCTCCAAGGCCATCGCGACCGGGCCTCTCGTCCTCGCGACGCTGGCGGCACGTGCGGCGAACCGGCCGGTCAAGCTCTCCCTGACGCGACAGCAGATGTTCGGACCCGTCGGTCACAGGGGGGCAACGCGCCAGCGACTCCGCCTCGGATGCGACGCGGACGGCAACATCCTTGCGTTGGATCACGAGACGCTCGCCACGACCTCCACGTTCGAGACATTCCTGGAATCGGCCTCGAATGCCAGCCAAGGGCTCTATACCGCGTCTGCGATCCGGTCCGCCCATCGTGGTGTGCGCCTCGACGTGGGCACGCCGGGCCCGATGCGCGCCCCCGGAGAGGCCTCGGGGTCCGCGGCGCTCGAATGTGCGATCGACGAACTGGCCGAAGCGGCAAACATGGACCCGCTCGACTTTCGGCTGCGCAACTACGCAGAGGTCGAACCGGGAACCGGGCGTCCATACTCCTCCAAGGCGCTGCGCGAATGTTACGAACGGGGGGCCACGGCGTTCGGCTGGGCAGATCGGCCCCGCGCACCCGGCACGATGCGCAGCTCCGGGGGCCAACTGATCGGCTGGGGCATGGGCACCGCCTTCTTCCCCTCTCCGATGTTCGCCGCCGAGGCCCGGTCGACGCTGCGCGCCGATGGCAGCGCGGTGGTCGAGACGGGTGCCGCGGATATGGGACAGGGTGCATGGACCGCCCTCGCGCAGATCGCCGCCGATGGCCTCGGTCTCCCGCTCGACCGGGTCGAGTTCCGGTCCGGCATCTCCACCCTGCCCGACGGCGGCGTCGCGGGGGGCTCGGGCCATACCGCGACAGCCGGGGGCGCACTGCATGCCGCGGGGCGCGATGCATTGCACAAGCTGGGTGAACTGGCCGCGGAGCAGTCTGAATCACCCCTCTTCGGGGCCGGAAACTCCGAGTTCGAAGCCCGCGACGGCCGATTGTACGTGGCAGGCGACGACACGCGTGGCGATGCCTTCGCGGACATCCTCTCTCGCGCCGGCCTTTCCGAGCTGCAGGGAACCGGCAGCGCCTCGCGGCCCGAAGCGGATACCCGCGACTATGCGATGAACTCTCACGGCGCGGTCTTCGCCGAGGTGGCCGTCGATCCGGATCTGGGCCAGATCCGCGTGCGGCGTCTGGTGGGTGCCTTCGCCGCCGGGCGCATCATCAATCCCCGCCTCGCCGAAAGCCAGCTGATGGGCGGCATGATCTGGGGCCTGTCCTTCGCCCTTCTTGAGGAGGCGCGGCATGACCCGAGGACCGGCCGGATCGTCAACGCCGATCTTGCCGAGTACAAGGTCCCGGTCAACGCCGACGTGCAGGGATTGCAGGTGATCACCGTGCACGAGGACGATCCGCACGTGAACCAGCTGGGGATAAAGGGTGTGGGGGAAATCGGCATTACCGGAACGGTGGGTGCAATCGCCAACGCCATCTGGCATGCGACCGGCAAACGCGTCCGCCGCTTCCCGATCCGGATCGAGGATCTCGTCGGCATTTAAATCCGCGGCCGGCACCGCTCAGGTGATCGAGCGCGAATGCCGGGGCCGCAAGATCCGGCCCCGGCGAAACCTCTGGTCTATTTCGCCCGACGATGGGCTGTCATTCGGTACGCGGGATGCAGATCCGGGTGCCGTCCAAAACGGCCGATCGCGCAGCGAGATCAATTCAAAGCGCGTGAAGGCGTTTAATGTCTCTTTGCACAATGTCGGAAAAGATAAGACTGCAGCGGCATAAATGATCTAACCCCGAACTCCGACAAAATCGGAATTCGGGAATTTCATTTCCGATCTGGGAATGATCGCTTTTCAGCCGATGCTGTGAATTAAACAGCAAGGCAGCTGCAAGCGAGACGACACCAGCTCAGAGGCGACGCATGGTTACCGCGTCGAGGCTTCAGGCCTTCTTGCGGCGTGCGGCGCGGATCGCACCGAATGCGCCGAGACCGGTCAGGATGAGCGGAATACCGGCAGGAAGCGGGACAGCCGCCACGGTGGAGTTGGTCATCGCGGCAAAGCCCCGGTACTGACCGCGAAGATCCTCACCGAAGAAAGACGCCGCACCGGTGGCGAGGTCGATCGTGTAGAGACCGGTATTGTCCGTGTCCCTTTCCGTCAGCAGCGCGATGGCAAGGTTGTCGCCCTCGGAATCCGAGAGGATCTCGAAGCCGCCGTTCTGGTTGAAATCGAACATCTGCCCGCTGAGCGTGATCGGCGCGATCGTGTTCAGCGTTCCTGCGTTGTTGGCCAGAGTGACGAGCGAGTTCGAGTTGGCATCCAGCGCGAACTGGAGCGTTTCGCTCGCGGTCGTGCCGTCGATCGCGTTGGTGTAGGCATTGGCGAAGATACGCGGGTTGCTGCCGAAGTTCTCGTCGCCTTCCGCGTATGCAAGATCCGTGAACTGCAGGATGGAGTTCGCCCGGTCGTCCCCGAAGCTCGACGGGAAGAAGACCACGTTCTCGTCGCTGGTCGAAACGGCCCGGGCCGCGTCGATCGCGTTGTTGAAGTCGAAGCCGACACGGCTGCCCTGCGAAAGCTTGGCACCTTCGGGCGAGGTCGCGCCGGTATTGGTCAGCATGCCGGTCATCGGATCGATGATGAAGACCTGGTCGGCTGCGCCGCCAGTCCCGACCTGATAGCCGTAAAGCTCTCTCGTGACGGGGCGATAGGCGATCGCGTTGAGCCTGTCGGAAAGGGTGACGTTCGTCCCCTGCGACGCCATTCCCAGATCTTCGAAGATCGTGAGTTCCATGCCGTTGTTGCGCAGACCGTAGCCGGTGCTTCCGGACAGGGTTGCCGCGGTCGCCGTGAGGGTGGTCGCCCCCAGAATAGCCGTGGTGATCAAGGTAAGTCGCATTCGGTTTCCCCACTGTCAAACTAGTGAAATTTATTGGAGCGCGGTCAGGCCGCACCGTTCGTTAAATAGTGTTAATATTTGAAATTAAAGATAAATATTTTTGCCCCTTACTGCAACTTACTTGGCAGTAACACCGTGATTACGAAGTTTAGGTCTTGGTTAATCGGATGACTTACAGGCATCGATGCCAATCTGGCATCGACCTGCCCAAGCTCTCGATTTGCGAATTCGACGTTCGTAGCCACAGGCGGTCAATCTTTGCTTTCGTTTCGGCCTGGAAATACCCGCCTAATCCGAATGTTGTGAGCTTTCATTCCCGCAATAAGTGTACTCGATTTAGACTAAATTTGGGTTTGGCTTCATCCGCACGCCTATCCGAATGATTGCGAGATACCGAACCGGCTTTCATCGCATCCCCCCCGTTCATGCAAATGCCGGAAAAACCGTGACGGACCTTCCCGTTTCCTCCAGGCTGACTTTGGCCGATGGTGAGCCTGTCGCCATACCCTTTCAGATCGGCTCGGCAAAGCTGGCACATCCGCCACCGGAACAGGACGCGGATGGATGGCCATGCGGCGACCCAAGGCAGGCTCCGCCGCTTTCGACGGCATGATGATGAATGATTAGGCGGATCTTCCTGACGTGCCGACGAATGGCCCGCACCGCAGACGGTCGGCATGTCCTCTTGCGCGCCATGCGCCTAGCTCTTCCGGTCAGACACCCGGAGAGGATACACGCATGAAGACCGCAGCGAGACTGACCGCCGTCATGGCGCTGGGACTGGGCACCGCCCACGCTCAGCAAGTACAGCAGGGGCCGGTGGACCCGGTCCAGTTCGAGGGTGAGTTCGATACGCTCCAGCCGATGATGGACGCACCGGGCGAGGCCGAGACGCCGGAGGGACAGGGATACTACGTTCCCTCGACGGTCGACACCGTGATGTGGGGCTTCCTGCCCAATGCCGAGAGCGAGCCGGTCCTGACGGTGCCGTCGGGGGCGCTCGTCACCTTCGACACCGTATCCCACGAGGGCCTGCTGGAGGATCAGGGGCGCGATCCGGTGGAATATTTCGCCAGGTTCGGCGTCCCCGAAGAGCACGTGATCGAGGACGCGATCGCGATCGCCGGATCGGACATGGCGCACGATTTCGCCGACGGCCCGCATATCGTGACCGGACCGATCGCGATCGAGGGTGCGGAGCCCGGCGACGTGCTGAAGGTCGAGACGCTCTCGATCACGCCGCGCACCGGCTACGGGGTGATCTCGAACCGGCACGGAAAGGGCGCCCTTCCCGGCGAGTTCCCCGAGACCGAACCCCCGGCCGAAGATGCGAGCGCCGAGAACCCGGAGGCCTATCACAACGTCTCCATCTTCTCGCCCAGCACTGAGCGTGACGGAACCCTCTACGGGCTTCTGCACAATACCCGTCAGGAGCTCGTCGAATATCCGCTGCGCCCGTTCATGGGCCTGATGGGCGTCGCCGCCGACACGACAGACCCCGTGCCTTCGGTCCCGCCCGCGGAATATGGCGGCAACATGGATATCAACATGCTGGGTGCCGGGTCCACGGTCTATTACCCCGTCAACGTCGAGGGGGCGATGTTCTACACCGGCGACCCGCATGCCGCGCAGGGCGACGGCGAGGTCGCGCTGACCGCGCTGGAACATTCCATGCGCCCCACCTTCCGCATCACGCTGCTCAAGGCCGACAGCGACGACATCCCCGTCACCGGCGGGCTGACGAACCCGATCGGAGAGACCGAGGAATACTGGATTCCGGTCGGCCTCGACGAAGATCTCGACGAAGCGATGAAGGAGGCGGTGCGCCAGGCCATCGGGCTGCTCACCGCGCAGTACGACATGGATCGCGCGACCGCTCTGGCCTATCTGAGCGCGGCGACGGATTTCGAGGTCAGCCAGGTCGTCGACAAGACCAAGGGCATCCACGGCCTGATCCGGAAGTCGGACTTCGCCGAGATCCAGTCCGACTGAGCGTATCCCGGTCGCCGGATGCGGCGGCCGGACCGGATGGCGGGCGCGCGGATCACTTGCCGCGCGTGCGCCGTCCCTGCTTGAGCGCGACGCGCCACAGGAAAACGCGGGCGAACCAGGGCTCGAACGACCGGTAGGTGCCTCCCGAATAGCTCTCCCAATCAAGCGCCATGCCCCGTCGGACCATCACCGCGCTCAGGTCACGGCCATCGGGCAGGTAACAGGTCGCCACGCGCCGACCATAGGTCTTTCCCGGCAGGAAGCGCGCGGTGATCGTCTTTCTCCGGCAAAGGCGGGCCAGCACGCGCTTGGCCCGCCGCCCCTGACGGTGCGAGATCTCCGGCGCATCGATCCCCGCCAGGCGGATGCGCACCCCCGAAATATCGAGCGTGTCACCGTCGATCACGCGGGCCCGCCCCACGACGACGCGTCCCGGTGCCGCACGCCCCCGCCGCGACCGTCCGCGTCCCGCAAACGCGCGAACGATGATCCGCAGCACGCCGCTCACGATCCACCAGAGACCTTTCACGACGAAAAAGAGGAGTCGGATCATTCCTGGCGGTCCGTCGACTGGCGGACGGGAAGGGTCCGCGCGGGGACATAACATGAACACGATAGGGAAAGGCGGCGCAAGCCGAACGGCCTCGTCGCGGCAGATGGTTCGGCAGGTTTCCGCAGTCGAAGATCGGCAGATCAGCGAGCGACAGGCCCCGTCCCGGCCTCCGACACCTCGTCATTCGTTCTGTCTGCGGTTGCGCGCTCGGCAGGCACCTCTTGCAGCGGTCCGGCGGGATGAGGCCATCGCCTCGATCGCACCGTATGACATCAGCACGGGACCGTCCCCGCGGCGACGCGATCGGGCTCTGCCTGGCGGTCAAAGACATGACCCCGGCCCGCACCCGGTGCGTCGAGCTGGAATGCGCCAAGGACCGCCGACTCCGCTCGACAACCCCACACTGCAGTTTGCAGCAACCGGTCGCTCTCGGCCCGTCATCTGGATCGTCGTGACGCACCCTGCCCCGTTCCTTCGACCGCATGGCTCATCGTTCAGACGGGCGACCGAACAAGGCGACGGACAACCGCTGAGAGTATCCTTGGTGAGCCAGCAGGATGAATGATAAGGACGGTGGACGTTCTGAGATATTCATTGGACCGCCTGCGGAGCTTTCTCATGCCATTCGTCGCTGATTATACGGCCCTCCTGTCCGGCGATTACTGGACCTCGACGCCCGGCGTCCCGACGGTCGTCACCTATTCCTTCGAGACGAAACCGGAGAGTTATCTCTTCGAGATCGCGGATCGAAACTTCGTCGATTCCTTCTCGCCGCTCTCGGTCATGCAGAAGATTTCGGCCTGGGACGCCTTCGACACGATTGCCGCGGTCAGCGGCGTGACCTTCGTCGAGGTGGGAGCCGGTCAGGGCGACATCCAGTTCGGAAGCTACGACTTTTCGACGGTGCCCGATCTCGCGGATTATGCCGGGACCGCCTACTATCCGGCACGAGCCCTCGAACGCGACTACGCCTGGGATGCCGGTTACGGCGGCGACATCATGATCGACCGCAATGTGAGCTCATTCGATCTGTTCCTTCACGAGATCGGCCATGCCGTCGGGCTTCAGCATCCCTTCGACGAATGGGTGCAGCTGAGACCCGATCTCGATATCCGGGCGAACACGGTCATGTCCTACGATGACAGCTATTACGACGGCCCGGCGCTGGGACCGCTCGACGTCGATGCACTGCAATACGTCTTCGGTCGGAACGAACCCTATCGCCAAGCGCCCGGTGGCCCCGACCTTCTGCTATGGTCCTTCGACGACAACGCCCTGCGGGTCGATCAGGATTGGGGCAGTAAATCGTCGCAGATCACCGGAACGTCCCTTCGCGACGCGATCCGGGCCGGGGCCGGTGACGATCTCGTCGGTGGCTATCGCGGCGACGACCTCCTGATGGGAGGATGGGGCCAGGACACGATCTTCGGGGGCGTGGGCGGCGACAGGATCTTCGGCGGCGATCTGCATGACGTCCTGCATGGCGAAGACGGCAACGACCTCTTGGGCGGGGGCTGGGGCCACGATCTGATCGTCGGAGGGGTCGGGCACGATTCCCTTTTCGGCGCGGGCGGGAACGACGTGCTCGACGGCGGAGAGGGAGACGATCTGATCGGCGGTTGGCGCGGCGACGACGGGCTCTACGGCGGAGAAGGTCAGGATTCGCTCTGGGGTGCCGCCGGGGACGACGGTCTGGAAGGCGGAGTTGGCCATGATATTCTCGGGGGCGGAACTGGCGATGACCGGTTGGACGGATCGGACGGTCACGACGAAATCTGGGGCGGGAGCGGGTCCGACCATATTTCGGGCGGAGCCGGCCACGACCGCATCGGCGCGGGCGCCGATGACGATCTCGTCCAGGCCGGTTGGGGCCGGGACGAGGTGTTCGGCGGTGCAGGCGATGATACGCTTTCGGGCGACGGGGGCGCGGACCTCCTGTTCGGCGGAAGCGGATCGGACCGACTGTCCGGCGGTGCGGGCGACGATACGATCCATGGCGGTGCGGGGGCCGATACATTCGTCTTCACCGGGTCCGTAATACCGGGAGACGACGTCGTCCCGGATTTCGATCCGGTCGACGGCGATCTGCTCGAACTCGGGATCGACCAATGGGGAGAGCGTTCGGATCCCGAGGACTGGAACCCCTACTCGGCTCTCGGCGAGTCCGGCAACCTCATCCTCTCGAGCGGATCGGGAGGCTCGATCGAACTGGTCGGGTGGCACTCCATCGACGACGTGCTGGCCGGGATCTCGTTCGTCTGAAGCACGACTGCTCGACGCGCCCGCTCGTATTCCCTGTTCCGCGGCAAGGTTCGGTGACCTGCCGCAAGCGCGGGGATCTCCGACAATGCGGATCAGCAGCCACCATCGTCAGCGGTGGGCCGTCCGCGCCGGGTTCGGCACGGGCTCGTCCCTTCGATTGTCAGCGCCCGCCCTGATCGAACCGGACCGCGCCTGATCGGGAGGGCTTACCCGATCGCCCGGCGTACTGTCGAAATCAGGTCCGCAGGTGATATGGGTTTCTCGAGCCGCGGTGCGCCGGATCGGGGATCGTCCTCGGGGAAGGCATCGCCGTGGCCGCTCACCACGACGAAGGGAATGGACCGGACGGACAGCACTTCGGCCACGGGGGCCGAGCTTCGACCCCGCAGGTCGGCATCGAGCAACACGATATCCGGCTCGTATTTCCCGAGCGCTGCCAGCGCGGTGTCGACTGTGCCGAACTGACCCAGAACGTGGTAGCCCTCGCTTTCCAGCATGTCCGCCAGATCGAGGGCGATGATGCCGTCGTCCTCGACAACCATCACGGACGGGGCCGCAGGTTCGGAGCCCGTCTTCCGCGCGTCGGCGGGCATATCCCGGACCGGACCGGACGCCCCGCGATCCAGCGAAAGCTGGAAGCGGTAGCCGAGACCGTCCTCCCGCCACGTTCTCTCGACCTCTCCGTTGAACTGGTTCCTGACGACGTTGGACAGGAGAAGCGACCCGAAGCCCTCCTCGTGATCGTCGGCCCCGGATCCGACATTCGTCGGCAGGCCGCTCTCGATCCACTGCAATGCCATGTTGCGCTCCGCGTCGATGGACCATGTCACCGACAGATGACCTTTATCGCACCGCAGGCTTCCGTATTTAAGCGCATTCGTCGTCAGCTCGTGCAGCATCATCGCGATCAGCTGCGCATCCGCCGCCGGAAGAGGCACATGGGGGCCCTCGATGCTGACGCGGTCGTAGATGTCGGTTCCCAAAGGGGCAAGTTCGTCCTCCAGCAGATCGCGGAAGTCGACGTCGATCCAGCGCTTGCTCCCCAGCAGGGAATGCACACGCGACAATGCGGCGAAGCGGTCGCTGAGCTTCGCTTTCACGTCGTCCGCGTCGGTCCCCTTTGTGATGCGGGTGATGGACTGGATGACGGCGAGCAGGTTCCGCGCCCGGTGGTCGATCTCGGCCGCCATGACCCGCTCCCGGTCGCGGTGGCGCTCACGCTCGATCCACCCCATCGTGGTCTCGAGCACCCGCTCCGCGGCCGAGATGTCGAGCGGGCTGTAGCTCCGCTCTTCGCAATGGTGGATGAAGATGACCGACACGGCCTTGCGGTCCTCGATCCATGGAATGGCCAGCAGGCTGGCCACCCCCGCCTTTTCCAGGAACCTCCGGCCGGCAGGCTGCAATCCGGGGTCGGACAGCGACATGCTGAGGATACGTCCCGACATCAGATCGTCGCTCTTCTCGGGCATCGAACAGGCCAGATCGAGCAGGTGATCGGACGCTGCGACGCCATCGGCCCGCCATTCGTAGGTCAGCGCGAAGGCGGGCTTTCCGTTCAGCGATGCGTGTTTCCGGATGCCCACGCGGGCCGCCCCCAGAAGCTCGCCGACCCGGGTGACCGCCAGATGAAGCGCGTCATCGGCGGTCTCGCAGACCCTAAGCTCCCGGTTCAGCGTGATCAGGAATTCCGCGTTTCGTTTCTGCAGAACGGTCTCGGTCATCTCGCTTCCGGAATTGAAGATGCCGGCGATCGCACCGTCCTCCGCCCGGAGTGGCGTCAAACTGTAAGTCCAGTACGTCTCCTCCTCGAAACCGGTCCGTCGCATGGGAAGCATCTGGCCTTCCAGAAAGAGGCCCTCCCCCTCGTGGATGAGCCTGTCGAACTGCGGCTGGATGATGTGCCAGATGTCGCTCCAGACGTCCTTCGCGCGGGCCCCGAGCGAGGCGGGATGCCGAGGCCCGGGCACTGGTGCCCAGGCGTCGTTATAGAGCAGCCGAAGCTCGGGTCCCCAGTAGATCGCCGTCGGGAAGGCGGAGTTGAGGCAGATCGAAAGCGCCGAGCGCAGCGATTGCGGCCAAGTCTCGGGCGGGCCGAAGGGATGATTGCTCCAGTCGAAAGCCCTGATCCGCCCGGCCATCTCGCCGCGGCCGGTGAGGAAGTCCATCGGACCGAATGCACTCTGATCTCTCAGCATTGCGGAGTTTCCTTCGTTCAAGGCCCCCGGCGGAGGATGATCGTATTACATGCGAACTGGTAAGACGACGTATCTTACCCTCAATTCATCTTTCAAAATGCGTCTATCTTCGCCGGGGCGGATAATCTTTCCTGTCCAATACGTAATTCGCGGGCAGTTGCGCGTTCCGCAGGCCCGACGAAGGGTGCGACGAAATGACATTCTGGCTCGACCGGAGTTAATTTTTCGAGCGAGGACCGTTCCCCCGGTCCACCTCCGCGCACCACTCCTCGCGCAATCAACTCGGCCCTCTCTGGATGCCCTCCGGCAGGACATTCGCGCAGACCTGGCCGATGTGACCGGCATACGCCTGCGCCGACGCGGGACGGTTCACGCATCCCGACAACGTGGCCGAGAACGATCTGCCAGTCCTCAAGGCCAGACTTCGGACGTCGCCGTGATCAACGAAACATCGGCTGCGCGCTTGCATCGGACGGGTCAGGCGGCGGCGTGACGTTCCCCGATCAGCGCCGGTGCGATCGCCGTCGCAGCGCCAATCAGATCCGCATCGGTTCCGCGCCGACCGATCAGCTGTATCCCGAGCGGCAGGCCTGCCGTGCCGACCGGAAGCGCCACGCAGGGCATCTGCATCGCCGTCCAGAGAGAATTGAGGATCGGATCTCCCGGCCCCCGACCCTCCGGCGCATGACCCGGTGCGGCGGGGGCGAGAATGGCATCGATGCCCTCGACGTCCATCATGGTTTCGCAGTTGCGCGTCAGATCCGTCAAACGATCGCGGGCCCCGAAGACCCCCCGAACCGATTCGGACGTTCGCGAGGCGATACGCTCTCGGAAGTCGGAATGGAGCTCGGCCCGCCCCGCCAGCGGAAGAAAGCTCGCCGCGCCTTCGGCGAACATCACCGTTCGATGCAGCTCATCCAGGTCCTCCGCCCCCTCAGGCAAGTCGAATGTCACGCAGCGCGCGATATCGGCGATCCGCTCGGCAATGGTTTCCATCGCCGCAACCATCTCGGCAAGGATCTTGTCCGCGTAAGGCGTAAGGCACAGCCCCAGCTTCAACTGCGATGGAGGGGACGACGCGGCCCCCAGATCGAAGACCCGTGCCAAAAGCGCCAGGTCGCGCGGATCGCGTACGTGAAATCCCACCGTGTCGAAACTGGGCGCGTACCGCTTCATTCCCTCGGTCGAGATAAGCCCGTAGCTTGGCTTCATGCCGACGATACCGCAGAAGCTCGCGGGCCTGATCGTGGATCCTCCGGTCTGCGTGGAAAGCGCCAGCGGCACGTGGCAATCCGCGACCGCCGCCGCCGATCCCGCCGATGACCCGCCCGGTGTCCGGCTCCGGTCCATCGGATGCGATGTTCCGGCGTTCCGCCCGGCCGCCGCGAATTCCGTCGTATCCGTCTTGCCGATGACGACAGCCCCAGCCGCCCTCAGCTGCGCGACCGCCGCCGCATCGCAGGACGGCCTGTTCCCTGCAAAGAGCGGCGAGTTATGCGTCGTCGGCAAGCCGACCGTATCGAAGACGTCCTTGATGCCAACGGGAAGCCCCGCGAGGGGGCGTGGATCACCCGGTCCGATCCTCGCGGCCTCCGCCTCGGCATCGGGGTTGAGCGACAGCCACGCCCGGACGTCCCCGTCCCGTTCCGCGATGCGCGCCAGGCATGCCTGCGTCACTTCCACCGCCGTCAGCTCTCCGCTCCGGATCGCGGCGACGACCTCGCCGGCGGACAGGCGCGCGGGATCCCTCATGGCCGACACAGATGATGCCTGGTTGCGTTCTGATACATCCGACCGGCCGCCAGACACAGCGCATCCTCACCCGGCAGCCCGACGATCTGGATCCCCACGGGCAGGTTCGTCCGTCCGAAACCCGCCGGCAGCATCAGAGCCGGGAACCCGGTCAGGTCCCAGATCATCGTATTGCGCGAGATCATGTCGAAGCCTTCCTGACGGCCGTTCACATCGATCGTGAGGGTATCGAGGCACCCCGCCTCCCCGCCGAGCCCCGGCGTCAGCATCAGGTTCACCCCCCACCGGGCGGCCGCCCGCTCGATCACCGTGGCCCGCAGCTTCAGCGCCTTGATGTAGTCGGCGGTCACAATCGCCTCCCCGCGCGCGATGCGTGCGCGAAGGCCCTCGTCCTGCCGCTCTCGGTGCGGCGCGTTCGCGGATTGGATCTCGGCCAGTTCAGCCATCAGGATGGTCCAACCGGCATCGTGGATGTCGGCCATTTCGCCCAGAAGGTCCCCGGTCGACACCCTCTCGATCTCCGCGCCGGCCGCGCGGAACGTCGCGATCGCCGCATCCCGCGCGGCCAGCACCGCGTCGTCCACCATATCCTCGAACCAGCCGTCGAGAACGCCGATCCGCAGCGATCGGGGCCGTACAGGCGTCATCCCGCAAAGGGCCCCCATCGCGAGGTCGAGATCGCGCGCGGACAGCCCCATCGGGCCGACATGATCGAGCGTCGCACTCAACTCGGCCACCCCATCCGTCGGCACGCGACCCCGCGTGGGCTTCAGGCCGGTGATCCCGCACCAGCAGGACGGCACGCGGATCGATCCGCCCGTATCCGTCCCGAGCGCGAGGGGAAGAAGCCGCCGGGCCACGGCCGCCCCGGACCCGGTCGAGGATCCGCCGGTCCAACGCTCAGCGTCCCAGGGGTTCGTAACCGGTCCGTGCCGGGGCGTGAACGGCGATCCGGCTGCATATTCCGTCGTGGCAAGCATCGCGACCGGGATCGCGCCGGCATCGCGCAATCTCGCGACGACCGGCGCATCGGCTTTCGCAGGCTGGTCCCCCGTCAGGTACGAGCCGCAGGTCACGAGCCCGCCCTCCACGTCGATGATGCCCTTGACGCCGAACGGCACCCCTTCGAGGGGACGCGCCCTCCCCTCCCGCCAACGCCGGGCGCTGTCGGCGGCGGCCGCAGCGGAGGAGGGCAGGAGATCGATCACGGCTTCGCCCGCGGGCGCGATACCGGCCGCCTCGTGGATCGCCGCCAGCGTCCGTTCCGGGTCGGTCTCGCCGCTCCGGTACCCCGCGAGCAGTGCCTCGATCCCCTGCGCCGGTGCTGTCGCGGCACCGTCGCGTCCGTCGTCCGGCATGTCAGGCCGCCGCGGTCAGAGCGCCCTGGCGGCAGGTCATCAGGGGCTGGATCTTTTGTCCGAACGTATCGAGTCCGACCAGGAAATCGTCGAAGGTCATCATGATGCCCTTCACACCGTCGATGCCCGCAACCTCCTCGAGCATCCTCGCGACGCTCTCGTGCGATCCGACCAGCGTTCCCATGTTGAAGTTCACCGCACCCTCGGGAAGGTTGATGTGCCTCGCGGTCGAGGTGTCGTCGGCGGTCGTATCCTTCGACCCCTGATCGGCCATCCAGGCCAATGCATCCGCATCGACGCCGGACCGCAATTCCTCCCATCGGGCCATCGCCTTCTCGTCGGTGTCGTCCGCGATGATCATGAAGAGGACATAGGCCCCCACGTCCCGCCCGGCCTCCTGCGCGGCGCTCATCAGGTTTCCGACGCCCTCTGCCACGGCCATCGGGGTGTTGATGCCGATGCCCATGACGAAGTTGTAATCCGCCTGCTCGGCGGCGAACTTCAGGCCCTTGGCCGATTGACCGGCCGCCACAACCTTCGCAGCCGTCGGCCGGGGGCTCAGCTTGCAATCCTCCATCGAGAAATGCTCGCCCTTGAAGTCCGAGCTGCCGGTTTCCCACAATTCGCGCATCACCTGCACGTATTCGTTCGCGTACTGGTAGCGGTAGCCGAAATATTCGTCACCGGGCCAGACATCCATCTGGGTATATTCGTTCTTGGCCCACCCCGTCACGATGTTGACGCCGCAGCGTCCGGGCGCGATGCTGTCCATCGTGGCCACCATCCGCGCCACCAGCGCCGGCGGCAGGGTCAGGATCGCGGTCGAGGCGAAAAGCTTGATGCGCGACGTGACGGCGGCCAGACCGGCCATCAAGGTGAAGCTTTCGAGGTTGTGGTCCCAGAACTCGGTCTTTCCGCCGAAGCCCCGCAGCTTGATCATCGACAGCGCGAATTCGAGCCCGTATCCCTCCGCCTTTTGAACCACCTTCCGGTTCAGATCGAAGCTCGGCATGTATTGCGGAGCGGTCTCGGAGATCAGCCAGCCGTTGTTCCCGATCGGAATGAACACACCCATTTCCATGTCTGTACTCCCTGTCGCATGGTTTGTACGGACATGTGACCCCGGCGTGTCGGCGCTTGAAAAGATGTGTTTCCGATTATTGTCCGAACATACGTCGATGCGGAAGGCTTGCCCTGCTTTTGAGCGGCCGGATCACCTCTCTGCCGTGTCTTTCGGCAGGTCACGACCCATCGGCATCGCTCCGATCCGGTTGTCCGGACGACAGGATGGTGCGGTACCTGAATCGGTCGGCCGGCAATGTCTGTACCGCATATTCCAGAAGCCGCCCGCCCGAAGACAGATATCTCCGCGTCATTCGCAGGGCCAGCGCGCCCGGCTCGACGCCCAGCAGGCGGCATTTCTCCTCGTCAATCGTGACGGGCATGATGTCCTGCTGGATCGAGGCGATCCGCTCGCCGGTATAGCGTTCGACCATCTCGAACAGCGCCTGTCGCAACACGTCAATCCCGCGGAGGATCTCGGCGACGCTTTCGTCGAGGAACACCTCGTTCCAGCAGAACGGCTCCGATTCCCCCGCGAAATATCTCGGCCCTGCGGCATAGAAGAACGACTTCCCGCTGCTCGTGCCCATTTCCCGGGCCTGCGCCGCGCTCAGGACGACATCGCCCGACCGGTCGATGCGCAGCTCGGATTCCTGCGAGAAATCGAAAAGATCGTGCCGGTAATGGCTCCGGAACCGGTTGCGCCAATCCGCGCCACGCGACTCGACACGCGTCCCGACGCCCTTGCGCGCCGACAGCACGCCGGTTCGCTTGAGCTGCTCGATCGCTTGCCGGATGGTGTGCCGCGAGACCTCGAACGCGGAGCAGAGATCGCTTTCCGTGGGCAGCAGGGATCCGACCGGATAGGTTCCGTCGTGAATGCGCCGCTCGAGCTTGTGCGCGATCTGCAGGTAAAGCGGCACCGATCTGTCGGCCTGGCGGGTCACTCGACCGTCCTCCCTTGAAGGTTGTCCGTACATAAAGTCTAGTTCGACGGGCAAACCTCTGAAGGACCCCCTCTTGTCCGAACATAATTTTCCAGACGCGGCAATGCCAGCCGGCGGGGTCGCCCGCCCGCGCACGTGGAACGTCCTTATCCGGATGTTGCTGGTGCAGATCGCCGCGACCTCGTCGATCCTCGGCCTGACCGCGCTGGCACCCGACGCGTCGCAGACACTCGGCGTCGGGGCGCACTGGATCGGATATCAGGTCAGCTTCATCTACTTCGCCGGGCTCTTCGCCTCCCTCGGGGCGGGAAGCCTTACGGCGCGGTGGAGCGCGGGGCGGATCATCTCGGCCGAGCTCGCCCTGATCCTTGCGGGTCTTGCGCTTCTGGTCAGCGCGGTGCCGGTGGCGATGGTGGTGGGCTCCGTCCTCCTCGGCCTCGCATACGGGATCAACAATCCCGCCTCGTCGGAGATCCTTCAGGGCGTCGTGACCGCGCGCAACCGCAGCCTCGTCTTCTCGCTCAAGCAGGCCGGGGTGCCGCTGGGTGCGATGCTGGCCAGCGCGGGCCTTCCAATCGTCGCCGAGATGACCGGGGGCTGGGCCCCCGCCCTCCTGTCCCTGATGGCTCTCCCCCTGGCCCTGCTTCTCCTGCCGATGGGCCGAACCCCCGATCTCGGGCGCAAGCGCGTCCGCGGATCGGGGGTGCTCGCCCGCATGCTCACCGAACAGCGCCGGATCTTCGTGGATCCGGCTTTGCGGACCCTGGCCGCGCTCGGCTGTCTCTACTCGGCCATGCAGCTGACCGTCACGGCATTCGCGGTGGTGTCGCTGGTCGAGATCGGGTGGAGCGTTCCGCAGGCCGGTCTGGCGGGCGCGGTCCTGCAGGTCGCGGGCGCGATTGGACGCGTCGGGTGGGGTCTGGCCGCCGACAAGGTCGGGATATTCCGGGTTCTCTCCGCACTCGGCTTCGGCGGGGCGGCCCTGTCGCTGGCGCTATGGTGGCAGCCGATCCTCCCGGTCGTCGTCCTGGTCCCGACGATGATCGCCCTCGGGGCCTGCGCGACCGGCTGGAACGGGGTGTTCCTGTCGGCCATCGCCCGCAGCGCGCCCGAGGGTGAGATCGGCGCGGTGACGGGTGCGATCCTGGCCTACACCTTCATAGGCGCCATTCTCGGCCCCTCGATCTTCGCACTGACGTTCAGCTCGGTCGGAAGCTATCCCGCATGTTTCGCGATCTTCGCGAGCGCGGGCCTGCTGGGCGGAATCCTCGGCTGGAAACAGGCGACACGCACCTGAAATGTCCGATCATTGCATTGATTGAGCATTCGCCGTCCGATCTGCGCAAATAATCGTCGTTTGGGGGCATCACCCGTCGGTAATTCGAAACGGATCTTATCTCGGATACTATGTCCATACAAACTCGTGGTCAGGGACTTTTCGGAAGGAACCTCGCCATGACATTCCCTCGTCTCCTGACCGCCGCCACGATCCTCTTGCCCGGCATCGCGTCCGCCGACGCGATGTCCGACGCGCAAGCGCTCGTCGAACGACACCGCCAGATCCCGCAATTCGAGGCGATGGGAGAGCCCTTCGACGCCCGGGCCTGCATGGCGGACAAGCGCATCTTCTCGGTGCCGGTCTCCATGACGATCCCGTTCATGGTTGCCCTTTCGGATGCGATGTCGCGCGCCGCCGACGAGGTCGGGTTCGAATTCACCCTATGGGAGAACCAGGGCGGGTCGGATGCGTGGATCCAGGGCGTGAACCAGGCCGTCTCCCAGGGCTACGACCTCGTGGATGTCGCAGGCGGCCTCAATCCCGCCGTCATCGCACCCCAGCTCATGGAGGCGCGCGCGGCCGGGCTCAAGGTCAGCACGACGCATCTCTACGACGACACGCAAACCCAGGAGGATTACGTCGATGCCTCCGCCAAGGTCCCGTTCTCGGATGTCGGCAGGCTTCTCGCGGCCTGGGCCTATGTACAGACCGACGGTGCGCCCGACGTCCTGATCATCGGATCGGACGACGTGTTGCCGTCGATCCCGTTCGTCGAGGCCATCCAGACCCAGCTCGCCGAATATTGCCCCGATTGCGGACAGCAATACCTCAATGTTCCGCTGGCGGAATGGGCCACCCGCATCACGCCCGGCGTCCAGTCGGCCCTGCTGGCCAATCCCGGCATCAATTACATCCTGCCGATCTACGACAGCATGACCCAGTTCGTGACGCCCGCTCTGCGGATCGCCGCAGCGGACGTGCCGGTGGCAAGCTTCAACGGCACGCCCTTCGTCCTCGACATGGTGCGCGAGGGGACGGTCGAGATGGATGTCGGCGAAAGCCTCGGCTGGGCGGGCTATGCGGCCATCGACGCCCAGATGCGGCTGCTCTGCGACATGGACGTTCCCGAAACGCTGGGCATTCCGCTTCTCGTCTTCGACGAGACGAACATCGAGACGGCCGGCATTCCCGCCGATTTCGACAGCGGTTACGGCGACGCCCATATCGACGGGTTCCGCCGCCTGTGGATGCTGGACTGAACGGATGACGGTGGTCGATCTCGCCCCGCCCGTCGTTCCCCCTCACGATGCGGATATCCTGCGAATGCGCAACATCCGGATGTCCTTCGGGTCCGTGGACGTGCTCAAGGACGTCTCGCTCGGTTTGCGAAGGGGAGAGATCCTTGGCCTTCTGGGCGCGAACGGGTCCGGAAAATCCACGCTCATCAAGGTCCTCGCCGGGTTCAATTCCCCGAATGCCGGATCGCTCGTCCGCCTGTGGGGCGAGGATCTCCCTCTGCCTCTGGACCCCGCCCGCATCCGCAGGATGGGCGTGGCCTTCGTTCACCAGCACCTTGCGCTGATCCCGTCACTGTCGGTCGCCGACAACATGATCGTCTCGGACGAGAGCCGACGCCCCTACGGCATCCGCTGGCGGACGGAGCGGGCGAGGATCGCCCGCCTGATGGACGAATTCGGCCTGTCGATCGACCCGATGGCCGATGTCGCCAGCCTCTCGCCCGTCGAACGGGCCTACGTCGCAATCGTGCGGGCCGTGGCCGAGCTTCGCCGGTCCGATGCGGGCCGCGGCGGCGAGGGGATCCTGGTCCTGGACGAACCGACGCCGTTCCTTTCCGTCGATGACGTGGAAAGGCTGTTCGGTCTCCTGCGCCGGATCCGCAAGACCGGCGCGTCGGTCATCATCGTCACGCACGATATCGACGAGGTGCTCGACATAACCGACCGCGTGGCGATCATGCGGGATGGACGACTGACCGCCGTGATGCGCACGGACGAGACCTCCCGCCAGAAGATTCTCGACACCATCGTCGGCCGCTCGATCGCGGCCTATGCCCGCGCGCCCCGCAGGCCCTCCGGGCAAAAGGTCCTGCGGATCGACGGATTGACGGGCGGCCGCTGCGCGCGTTTCGACGCCGCCATCCGTCCGGGCGAGATCGTCGGCGTCACCGGACTGATCGGATCGGGTTTCGCCGATATTCCCTACCTGCTGTTCGGCGCAACGCCCGGCCGCGGACGGCTGACGCTGAACGGTCGCACCCACGATATCGCCCGGTTGCAGCCCGCCTCGGCGCAAGCGGCCGGCATCGGTCTCCTGCCCGGCGACCGGATGGGGCAGGCCGGTATCGGGTCGTTGTCGGTCACTGAGAACGCGACGTTTCTCGCATTGCCGCGACTGCGCCGGTTCGGACGGCTGAGCCCCGGCGCCATGCGCGGCGCGACCGAGGACCTGATCGCAACCCACGACGTGCGGCCGGCGAACCCGGCGGCCAATCTGGGCAACCTGTCGGGCGGCAACCAGCAGAAGGTCCTGCTGGGAAAATGGCTGGCCGAAGCCCCGCAGCTTCTCTGCCTCGACGAGCCGACGCAGGGCGTCGATTACGGGGCACGGCAGCAGATCTTCGCCGCGCTCGATGCCGCCGCGGGCGACGGAATGGCGATCCTCGTCTCGTCCACCGACCACGAACAGCTTGCCCAGATCTGCGACCGCGTGATCGTATTCAGACGCGGACGGCCCGACGCGATCCTCGACGGCCCCGCCCTGACCAAGGAGGCGATCGCGCGGGCCAGCCTCGCTCCCCCCGAACCCGATGCGCGAACGGAGGTACCCGCATGACCGCCTCGTCCACCGAGATCCCCCCGCCCGGGCGCTCGATCGCCTGGAAGACCGAGATCGAGCGTTTCGCCCTTCTGGGCGCATGGGCGCTCCTCGTCGCCGCCTTCGCCCTCGCCATCCCCGACACGTTCCTCAACTGGCGGACCTTCAGCTCGATGTTCGGGTCGCAGGCCGTTCTGGTCGTGCTGGCGCTCGCCATCCTGGTCCCCCTGACCGCCGGGGATTTCGACCTCTCGGCGGCGAACGTCCTCGTCTTTTCGTCCATGCTGATCGCCGTCACCAACGTCCAGCTGGGCCTGCCGATCGTCGGATCGATCCTGATAGCCCTCGCGGTGGGCGCGATCGTCGGGGCGATCAACGCGTTCTTCATTCTCTACTTCCGGATCCATTCCCTCATCGTGACGCTCGGCGTCGGCACCTTCCTCGGCGGGCTGACGCTCTCGATCTCGAACAGCCGCACCATTTCCGGCGTCTCCATGGCGCTGGTCGAACGGGTGGTGATCGACCGGCTCTTCGGCATCCCGATGGCGTTCTATTACGGCCTCGCGCTGGCGCTTGTCATGTGGTGGGTCCTCGAATTCACGGTGACGGGCCGCAAGCTCCTCTTTGCCGGGCGCGGACGTGACGTGGCGCGGTTGAACGGCGTCCGGGTGGACCGCGTCCGGACATCCGCCTTCGTCGTCTCGGGGACGCTCTCGGCGCTCGCGGGCGTGCTCTATGCCGGGATGACCGGCTCGGCCGATCCGAATTCCGGGGCATCGCTTCTGCTGCCGGCCTTCGCGGCGGCCTTCCTCGGTGCGACCACGCTCTATCCCGGGCGGTTCAACCCGCTGGGCACGCTGCTCGCGGTCTATTTCCTCATCACCGGGATCACCGGGCTCACCATGCTCGGGGCGGATGCCTACGTTCAGAGCCTCTTCTACGGCGGGGCGCTGGTGGTGGCGGTCTCCCTCTCGCAACTCGTGCGCGGGCGCGCGCCCCAGAGCTTCGGATGACCGGCATGGACCCGCTGGCTTGGATGCTCGGCCGCCCGCCCAAGCCCGAGGAACGGGCGATCTTCGAGGATCAGCTCCGACGCCTCGAGGCGGTCTGGAACCACCCGCTGATCCGAACGGAGGACGGCCTCGCCGTCCCACCCCCTTTCGAGGACCCGAGCGCATGACCCTTCCCCCCCTCGATACCGTCTCCGTCCTACGATCCCGTCTCGATCGGGGCGAGGTCTCGGCCGCCGAACTCGCGGCCGAGGCGCGACGTCGCGCCACCGGCCATTCCGCCGTGGCGGCCGTCGTCGAGGATCACCGATCGACCGGCACCGGACCTCTCGCGGGCATTCCCCTCGCCCACAAGGACATGTTCGACCGCCGCGGAGAGGCCGTCGGCATGGGCGCGCATCCCTCCGCCGAACGGATCGCCACCCGGACATGCGACGTGCTGCGCCGTCTCGATGCCGCGGGCCAGACCCAGATAGCCCGCCTCCGGATGAGCGAGTTCGCGATGGGCCCCACCGGGCACAACGCCCACCACCCCCTGCCCCGCAATCCCACCGTCGAGGGCGCGATCCCCGGCGGGTCTTCCAGCGGGTCGGGTGTCGCCGTGGCCTCCGGCCTCGTTCCGGCGGCGCTCGGGTCGGATACGGGCGGGTCGATCCGCATCCCGGCCGCCTGCAACGGCGTGGTCGGATTCAAGCCCGGTCAGGGATCTGTCTCGAACCGCGATGCGATGCCGCTGTCATGGACGCAGGATTGCATCGGCCCCCTCGCCGCCTCCGTCGCCTGCGCCCGGCTCGTGCTGGGGCTCGTCATGGGACGCGACATTTCCGAGGATGGCCGCCCGCTCCGCGTCGGGCTGATGATGGACGGGGCCTCGCCCGGAATGCAGACCGCCTTGACCGATCTCGCCCGCGCCGCCGAGGCGGCCGGCCACACGCTCTCGGAGGTGCCCGCCGACCTCTTCGCCGGCCTCGTCGAGCCGGCGAACGTCATCGCCATGTCCGAGGCCGCCACCGTTCATGCCGACAGGCTCCGTGCCGCGCCCGACAGCTACGGGCCGCAGGTGCGCGGACGGCTGGTCCAGGCGGCGGCGATACCGGCGGCCGCATATCTCCGCGCACGCCAGATCCGCGCCCTCGCCCGCGAGCGTACCGCCGAATACTTCACGCGGGCCGACCTCATGCTGATGCCGACCCTCGTGGACGTGCCGCCCCCGGCCGCGGCCGTCGATGTCGGTGGCGGGGCCGACGTGGACCGCGTGGTTTCGGGGCTTACATGCTTCACGCGTCCTGCCTCGATCCTGGGGTTGCCCGCGCTGTCGCTGCCGATCGCGGCGACATCCGCAGGCCCCCTGTCGGTGCAGATCGTCGGCCCGCACGGGGCCGAAGGGCGCGTGGCGGCCTTCGCCGAAACGCTTGAGCGGATCGCCGCAATACGCCCCGTGGCCGCCACGGCCCTCAGCTGAACGACCGGCAAGGAACCACAATGCCCGATACCTACCAAGACCTCTCGGAAGAGACACTCTCCCGCCTCTTCCTCGACGCCCGCAGCCAGAACGGCTGGCAGGACCGGCCTGTCCCGGACGATGTTCTGCACAATCTCTGGGACATCCTGAAGATGGGACCGACTTCGGCGAACTGCTCGCCGGGGCGGTTCGTGTTCGTCCGCTCCGAGGAGGGTAAGGAAAAACTGCGCCCTACCCTATCGGGCGGCAATCTCGACAAGACCATGACCGCGCCGGTCTGCGTGATCGTGGCCTACGACCCGAAATTCTACGATCACCTGCCCGAACTCTTTCCCCATACCGATGCCCGCCCGTGGTTCACCGGCTCCGAGCAGGTCGCCTATGAGACCGCGTTCCGCAACGGCACGCTGATGGGCGGCTACCTCATGTTGGCCGCCCGCGCGCTCGGACTGGATGTCGGGCCGATGTCGGGCTTCGATGCCGCACAGGTCGAGGACGCGTTCCTGTCGGACACCGGCTGGAAGGCGAACTTCCTCTGCAATCTCGGCTATGGCGACCCGGCCCAGGTCTACGACCGCCTGCCGCGCCTGCCGTTCGAGACGGCCTGCCGCATGGCCTGACCTATGAGACGAGCGACCGGAGATATTCGGTCGCCGCCTCCTCGCGAATGACATCCGCATATTTCGCGTTCATGTCGAACAGGTTCGCCCGGTGCGGGTCCTCGTGCCGGTCGCCGCAGGCATCCTCCACCACCAGCGTCCGGAATCCGTGGCTCATCGCATCGACGCAGGAGGCGCGGACGCAACCCGATGTCGTCAGACCGGTGAGCAGCACGCTGTCGCATCCCAGCGCGGTCAGCGTCGAGGCGAGCGAGGTGCCGAAGAACGCGCTCGGATATTGCTTGGTCACGACGATCTCGCCCGGCTGCGGCACAAGCCCGTCCGCGAAGCGCGCCGTCTCGCGTCCGGGCAGGAACGCCTCGAGCGGTCTGGCCTTCTCGAAGAAGCGGCCCCCATCCACGCCCCCCGCCGGATAGGAGACCTCGGTCAGCACGATCGGAACCCCGACCTGCCGGGCGACCTCCCTCACTCTCAGGGCCGAGGCAAGGGCGTCGTCCACTCCCGCGAAGAGAGGGCAGCCCGGATCGAAATACGCATGCGCGAAATCGATCAGGATGACTGCCGGCCGCAGGCCGAAACCAACCTTATGTCCATACACATCTTCATAGGACTTTTCGGCCGTTATCATTTGGGATTCTCCACTCCGCCCAACCTTGTATGGACATTTCCGGGCGTCGTGACAATGCCCGGGTGACCGGCCAGCCTCCCCGCCCCACTTGACCCGCTCTCCAGCGATCCGCGCGTCGATTTTCGGCCCATTTATTCATCCGACACGCGGCAGGCGGGTTCAATTTTAGGCCCCTGCCAGATTTCAGCCGCATCTCTGCGGAACCCTTTCACCGCGAGCATTGCCTTCCTCAGCTCAACCGCGAGGGATGCCCGGACACTCCACAGATAGAGAATGAAGGACGTTGAAATGAGATCCCGATCGCTTTCCGCAGCCGCCGGCTTCCTGTTCCTTGCAACCTCGGCGATCGCACAGGACGGCGGCGTCGGTGCCGAAGGCGTCTATCCCGACGGGATCGTTCCGATCGCGCCCTATTCGCCGGGCATGATGGTCGGCGACACGCTCTACGTCTCCGGTCAAATCCCCTATGTCGACGGCGCGATCCCCGCCGAGGCGAGCGACGGCACCGACGACATCATGGATCAGACCAGGATCGTCATGGACAATATCAGCGCCGTTCTCGAAGAGGCCGGCATGACCCTCGAGAATGTCGTGATGGCGTCCGTCTTCCTGACGGATCTCGGGAATTACGGTGATTTCAACACCGTCTACGGCCCCTACTGGACCGATCAGGACTGGACGCCGCCCGCACGTGCCGCGGTCGAGGTCGGTGCGCTGCCCGGAAGCACCGAGGACGCCCCCGTCCTCGTCGAAATCTCCGTCATCGCCGCACGCTGATCGTTGCGCGAATGGCCGCCCGACGGCCGATCTCTCTTTCCAGGACCTCCCGAATGACCGAAACCAGCAGACGACATTTCCTCAAAGGCGCCGCCGGCGGTGCCATCGCGACCGGAACTTTCGCGACCGCGACCCTTACCGCCGGGTCCGCCGCCCTCACGGCCCGGCCCGCCGCCGCGCAAACGGCAAGCCGCGCGCCGATGACCGGCACCGAACTCCTCGCGCCGCCGACGATCGGTGCCGAGCCCGGCAGCGATGCCTTCTGGGACGAGGTGCGCGCCGCGTTCAACCTCGACAACTACATCCACATGAACACCGGGACGACCGGGTCCATGCCGGCTTTCGTGCAGAACAATCTCGCCGTCTACAATCACTACAAGTCGAGCGATCCGCTCAACTGGCGCGACAATCTCGAAGCTGATTATCCCGACATCTTCGCGGGCGGCGGCGACGACGATCCCATCGATGCCCGCCAGGCACGGATCGCCGAGATGTACGGCGCCGATCCCGAAGAGATCATGCTGTCCTACAACACGTCCGACGGCTGCAACATCGTCATCGGCGGAACGCCGTGGCAGCCCGGCGACCGGATCGTCACCACCAATCTTGAACATTCCGGAATGCTGAACCCGATCCGCTGGGCCCGCGACACCCACGATGTCGAGGTCGAGGTGGTCACCATTCCCAAGACCGTCGACGCATCGATGACGGTGGACGACATCCTGGCCCTCTTCGAGCCCGCCCTCAGCCGCCCCTTGGGCGAGGGCAACAAGCAGTATCTCGCCTTCAGCGAGATCCCCTACAAGAACGGCCTGAGACTGCCGGTCAAGGCGCTGACGGAACTCGCCCGCGCGAACGGTGCCTATGTCATCGTCGACAGTGCCCATGGCTGGGGCATGCTGCCCGTGAACTGTCACGATTACGGGGCCGATTTCATCGCGGGGGCAGGCCATAAATGGCTCTGCGGCGGGCCCGGAACCGGCATTCTCTACGTGCGCAATTCCGGCGAGAACCTGCCGCCCTTCTATTCGGGAAATCTCAGACAATATCGCGAAAGCCAGCTCGGAAACCGCGACTGGAATCCGTCCTTCATGCAGGCCCGCGGCGAATACAACCGACCCGCGCTCTACGCGATGGTCGACAGCGCGGATTTCTTCGACCGCATCGGTCTGGAGCGCATTTACGAAAAGGGCGTGATGCTCGGCAATCACCTCAAGGACCGGGTGGCCGACAAATGGGGCGAAGCCGCGCTCTGGGTGCAGAAGAACCCCGAGCCGGAATTCGCGACATTCCTGACCGCGTTCAACCCCCTCGCGGCCAAGGACGATCCGTCGCAATTCTCCGAGATGGAAACCGCCATGAACGGCATCCGCGACGAACTCAGCGCGATGAGCGATCCGAAGATCTACATCCGGACGATCAGCTGGCATTCGGAGCCGTCCATCGCCCGCGACATCCCCGATTCCGTCGTCGGTTTCCGCGTCAGCACGCATCCGCTCTACAACAGCATCTCGGATGTCGACACGATGTTCGACGCCCTGGTCGAGCGTCTCGACGCATCGGGTCTCGAACAGCTCAAGGCCTGAATGGGCGGCAAGGCGGGACGCCCCGCCTTGCCGTATCCTGTCCGGAATGCAACGACGGACCCTCGGCGGGGGCGGGGCGAACCCGCCCCCTCCCCCGTCGCGGAACCGGCCGTCTCGATGCCGCTCAGTTCAGCTCCCGCACCCAGATGTTGCGATAGGCGACATCCGAATCGTGGTCCTGCAGCGAGATCGGCGCGCAATCATGCGCCTCCGCGTAGGAGGGCGCGCCGATCCAGACCGTGCCGCCCTGGATTTCCGCGTCGTTCTGAACCACCACACCGTTATGAAGCACGGTCACCCGTGCCGGAGCCGCGACCCGATCGTCGGATCCGAATTCCGGCGCGGTAAAGATGATGTCATAGCTCTGCCACTCGCCGGGGGCACGCGAGGCGTTCACCAGCGGTATGTGCTGCTTGTAGATCGACCCGGCCTGCCCGTTCGCATAGGTCGGGTTCTCGTAGCTGTCGAGCACCTGAACCTCGTAGCGTTCCTGCAGGAAGACGCCGCTATTGCCGCGATCCTGCCCTTCGTGCCCCTCGTCATTGGGCGGGGAACGCCATTCCACATGCAGCTGCACGTCGCAGAAGCTTTCCGTCGTGCGGATCCCGCCGCTGCCGCGGTTCACCCGCATCGCGCCGTCCTCGACGATCCACTCCGCCGGACCGCCATCCACGCTCTCCCATGCGTCGAGGCTCTCGCCGCCGAAAAGGACGATGGCATCAGACGGCGGCGCATCCGCCGGTGCCTCGATCACCTCCGGAACCGGCTCCCAGAGTTCCGTCACCTCCGAGCGTTGCGCGTCCGTCATCTCCTGCGCGTGAAGCGGGGCCGCCAGGGCCAACGCGCCGATCGCCGTCATTCTCAAGATCATGGTGTTCCTCCCGATAAGTTTGCGGAAGGGGCGCGCGGCCCCTTCCGGGGTGCCGTCACGTGGCCCAGGCGGGCCCTCCGTCATAGTCGAGATCGCCGATATACTCGCCCGGCACCTGTTCGTAGCGCAGCACCTCGGTCCCGCCGACCTCGGAGGTGAAGAAACCGAAAAGCGTGAGCTGCTGGATCGGTGTGAACCAGTGCATCTCGGGCTCGGCCGCCTCCTCGGGCTGTTCGTCCGCCGCAGTGTCGGCCGCGCTCTGCTGGTCGATCGACTGCTCGCGCCGTTCCTCGAGCTCGGCCATCCGCCTCGAGGTGAAGGCGCGCGCCTCGTCCGCCGCCGTCTGGAGCAGTTCCTGCCGCTCCTCCGTCGACATCTCCTCGAACGGCTTGCCGTAGTCGGTCTCGGCCCGCGTGCGGATCTGCTCCATCCCCTCCCTGAAGTTCGCCTGCTCCCGGCTGGTATAGCAGTCGCTCACATAGACCGTCATGAACGCGCCGACGCCAGCCTCGCGCGCACCGGGCGTGTCGGTGGCCGGGATGATCGTCTCGGCGACCGTGTCGAGGAATTCGGCATCAGCCTCGCTGAAGAGGTTCTCGCCCACGGGTGTCGGCTGATAGGCGAACGCGCGGTGCGCGCCCATCATGCTCGTGCCCGTCACCGCGGCGATCATGGTCAGAAGTTCGCGTCGGTTCATCACAGATCTCCGTTCTTGAGGCTTTTGACGGCATGATCCGCCGCCCGCGCGGTCAGCGCCATGTAGGTCAGCGACGGGTTCACGCAGCTGGCCGAGGTCATGCAGGCCCCGTCCGTGACATAGACGTTGGGCGCGTCCCAAACCTGGTTGTTGCCGTTCAGCACCGACGTTTCCGGATCGCGACCCATCCGCGCCGTGCCCATCTCGTGGATGCCCATCCCCGGGGCGTAGTCGCTCTCGGTGGGTTTCACGTCGACCACGCCCGAGGCTTCGAGGATATCGACCGCATCCTGCTTCATGTCCTCGCGCATGCGGCGTTCGTTCTCGTGCAGGTCCACGCTGATCGACAGGACCGGAAGGCCCCATTTGTCGGTCGTTCCCCGATCCAGCGCGATGAAGTTGTCGTGGTAGGGCAGCATCTCGCCGAAGGCGGTCATGCCGATGGTCCAGTCACCCGGCTTCGACAGCGCCTCCTTCATGTCGGCACCGATGTTGAGCTCGGCTACCTCGCGCCGCCAGCCCTGCCGGCTCGCCGATCCCTGATAGCCGAAGCCGCGGGTATAGGGACGCTCCTCGCCGTCGATGTTGCGGAAGCGCGGGATATAGAAGCCCGCCGGACGACGGCCGTAATAGTACTTGTCGTCGTATCCCTCGACGCGGCCCTCGGCGCCGACGCGGAAATGGTGGTCCATGACGTTGTGGCCGAGCTCGCCCGACGACGATCCAAGGCCTCCTTCCCACACATCGTTGGCCGAATTCATCAAGAGCCATGTGGAGTTGAACGAGGACGCGTTCAGGAACACGACGTTGGCCGTGTATTCGTAGGTCTCGTTCGTCTCGGCATCGATGATCTCGACCCCGCGGGCGCGCTTGCCGTCCTTGTCGTAGAGGACCTCCTTCACGATCGAGAAGGGCCGCATCGTCAGGTTGCCCGTCGCCATCGCCGCAGGAAGCGTCGCCGCCTGCGTGCTGAAATAGGCGCCGTAGGGACAGCCCAGCCAGCACTTGTTGCGGTACTGGCAGGCCACGCGGTTCTGTTCGGGCCGCGACTCGGTGATGTTGGCCACGCGCGCGTTGATCAGGTAGCGCTTGCCGCCGAAGGCCTTGCGCAGCCGTGCCGCCACGTCCTTTTCCACGATGTTGAGCGGGATCGGCGGCAGGAACTGGCCGTCGGGCAGGATGTCGAGTCCTTCGCTCGTGCCCGAGATCCCGGCGAACCGCTCCACGTGGTCGTACCAGGGAGCGATGTCGGAATAACGGATGGGCCAGTCGGTCGCGATCCCCTCGCGTTCGTTCGCCGAGAAGTCGGTATCCGACAGCCGATAGCTCTGCCGCCCCCACATGAGCGAGCGTCCACCCACATGGTAGCCGCGGAACCAGTCGAACCGCTTGGCCTCGACATAGGGGTTCTCCTGCTCGTTCGCCCACATGCCGTAGGTCTGCTCGTTCAGGGGATAGTCGCGGCTCAGGACGGGATAGTTCTCCTCCATCTCGACCGTGGCCGTTCCGCGATGCGGATAGTCCCACGATTCCTTCGACGCGTTCACGTAGTCGGCGACATGTTCGATGTTGCGTCCCCGCTCGAGCATCAGGACCTTGAGGCCGCGTTCGGTCAGCTCCTTCGCGGCCCATCCGCCGCTGATGCCCGATCCTACGACGATGGCGTCGTAATGCATGTTGTCTGCCATGTGACTTCCTCCTCTGGCTGTTCAGACCGTGCAGATTCGCACGGCTTCCTCGAGCGCCGCAGCCGCGTCGTCGGGAGTTTCGCTTGTGGGAATGAATTCCTGCGCGACGTAACCGTCGAAGCCGGTTTCCGCGATCGCGCGCATGATGGCCGGATAGCGAAGCTCCTGCGCCTCGCCCAGCTCGTGCCGGCCGGGGACGCCGGCCGTGTGGTAATGTCCGAAGCAGTCGTGGCTGTCGCGGATCGTGCGGATCACGTCGCCTTCCATGATCTGCATGTGGTAGATGTCGTAGAGCAGCCTGAAGTTCTCGCTCCCCAGCCGCCGGCAGAGCTCCACCCCCCATGCCGAATTGTCGGCCATGTAATCGGGGTGATCGACCTTGGAGTTCAAAAGCTCCATCGTCAGGACGACGCCGCGATCCTCGGCCTGTCCCAGGATCTCCTTCAGGCCGGCCTCCGCATTCGCGAGACCGCGTCCGGGATCTATGTCGCGGGCATTGCCGCTGAAGAGGATCAGGTTGCGGTATCCGGCATCGGCCACCAGGTCGATATGCCTGCGGTAGCTCTCGACCAGATCGCCGTGGAATTGCGGATCGGCGAACCCGTCGGTCAGGTTCGGCTCCGCCCCGTTGCACATCGACGAGTCGAGCCCCGCCGCCTTGAGCGTGCCCCAGTCCTCGGGGCCGACGAGGTCGATCGCCTGCAATCCGATGCGCTTCGCCAGATCGCAGAGCGCCGGCAGTTCGAGCGACCCGAAGGTCCATCTCGCGACGGAATGGCCGTAGGCCGCCGATCCCTCCTGTGCCTCCTGCGCCCGGGCCATGCCGGGGTAGAACGCGGGCAACATCGCTCCTGCCGCTGCGGCTCGCATGAGCGCGCGGCGGTTCAATTCGGTTCGCGACATGAGTTTCTCCTCCCTCATGCGGTGTCTGATGACGGCACCGGGCGGTCAGCGCCCGGTGCCGAGAGGGTCCGTCAGGAGCCCGACATCGCCTTCGGCAGGGCCTCGCGCAGGTACTCCGCACCCGTCGCGATCTGGCCCGCCGCATCCGCGGGCTGGTCGTGCTCGATGATGTACCATTCGACGCCGACCTCGTTGGCGGCCTCGAGGATCGAATCCCAGTCGAGCACACCCTCGCCCACGGCCGCGAAGCCGCGCTGGTCCTCGTTCTCGCCCTCGGGCGCGTTGTCCTTGGCATGGACCGCGAAGACCCGGTCGCCGAGCGTCGTCAGCATTTCCGCCGGGTCGTGACCGCCGCGCGCCACCCAGGCCAGATCGAGCTCCGACAACACATCGGGCCCCGCCGCCTCGAACAGGATCTCCAGCGCGGTCGTGCCGTCATACTCGACCAGCTCGAAATCGTGGTTGTGATAGGCGAGGCGCATGTCCTGTTCGGCAAGCTCGCTGGCATATCCCGCCAGCTCCTCGCCGAATTCCGTCCAGCCCTCGGCATCGGTCGGGCGCATCTCCTCGGCCAGATAGGGAACGGTGATCGTGTCGTTGCCGAGCGCACGGTTCATCTCGACCACCATGTCCAGATCGTCGCGCAGACGGTCGATCGAGGCATGGTCGGAAATCACCTCGATCCCGTGCTCGTCGAGCGCGGCGGCGAATGCGTCCAGGTCGTTCTCCTCCATCCCGAACGTCTCGATATGGGTGATGCCGGCATCGGCGACGGCCTGAAGCTGTTCCTCCAGCGTGCCGTAATCGCGCAGCGTGTACATCTGGGCGGCGATGGGCAGGTCGTCCTGGGCCAGCGCGGGAAGCGCGGTGGTCCCGGCAAGAAGTGCGGCGAGTATCGTGGTCTTCATCGTATCCTCCCGGTTATCGTAACCGTTGACTTTCACAGGGGTGGAACAGGGGCCGACGCCTCGGGGCCGGCCCCTCTCCGCGGATCAGTAGGGGCTGTCCTCGAAGTAGTAGGACTCGGCGTTCTCCGGCGTGATCAGCTCCGACGCGATGATGAAATCTCCCGAAACCGGCAGCCCCTTGTTCATCACGGCGCGTGCCGTCAGTTCGATGGCGGTCGAGATCATCGAGGGCGGATAGGTCACGTCCACGGGGACCATCGGATCTCCGTCCGCCACGCGGCGGACCATCTCCTTCATGCCGGCACCGCCCACGACCCACATGTCCTCCTGCCGGTCGGCCTGCTCGATCGCGGCGATGGCACCGATGGCCATGTCGTCGTCGCTGGCCCAGACCGCGTCGATCTCGGGATAGCGCGACAGGAAATCCTGCATCACGGTGAAGGCGTCGTCGCGGCTCCAGTTGCCGTGTTCCATCGCCAGGATCTCGATGCCCGATCCGTCGAGCGCGGCCTGGAACGCCTCGACACGCTCGTTGTCGATCGTGGTGGGGATGCCGCGCAACACGACGACCTTGTCGCCCTCCTCGAGGCTCTCGACGAAATACTCGCCCGCGATCCGGCCGAAACTTTCGTTGTTGCCCGCGACGTACAGGTCCTCGATCCCGTCCTGGCTCAGACCGCGATCGACCACCGTGACCCAGGTGCCGTTCTCGGCGATACGCTGGATCGGTCCGGTCAGCGGATCGCTCTCGAAGGGCAGCACGACGAGCGCGTCGATGTTGCGCGTGGCGACCATGTCCTCGAGATCCGAGACCTGGGTGCCCGGATCGGGGGTCGTGGTCAGGAAGAAGTCGAGATCCTCGTATTCCTCCGACAGGCGGTTCACCGTCTCCTCGGCATGGAAGTTCAGCGCGCCGGCCCAGCCATGCGTGGCCGCGGGGATCGAGACGCCGATCGTCTGCTGCGCGAGCGCGGGCCCCGCGAGGGCGACGATCGCCGTGGAAAGTAGAAGTTGTTTCATGTGGGTCCTCCCGTTGAATCTGCCGTCAGTCCGCGGTGCCCTTTCTTTGCAGGACCACCGCGAGGATGATGATGACGCCTTGAATGGCACCGTTGAGGTAGGGGCTGACCATGTCGGTCAGGTTCAGGATATTGCCGATCAGGCTGAGGATCAGGACACCCACCACGGTGCCCCAGACCCGGCCGAACCCGCCCTTGAGGACCGTGCCCCCGATGATGACCGCCGCGATCGCCTCGAGCTCCCACAAGAGGCCCGTCGCCGCCGAGGCGGAGCCCAGGCGCGGCACGTACATGATCACCGCGATCCCGACGAGGAATCCCAGAAGCACGTAGGTCAGCGTCTTCACGCGCTTCACCGGAACGGTGGAATAGCGCGCGACCGTCTCGTTCGACCCGATGGCGGCGCAATGCCGTCCGAAGGGCGTATGGCGCATGACGATCTCGCCCCCGATCGCGATCAGGGCGAAGACGATGATCGGCCAGGATATGCCGAAGAGCCCGCCGTAATAGACCGGGCGGTAGAGTTCGCGCATCGCGTAGTCGAGGCTCAGCGTGCCCCCGTCCGCGAGCCACGTGACGAGCGACCGGTAGATGCCCATCGTCCCGAGCGTCACGATGAAGGCCTCGATCCCCGCCCGCGTCACGAGAAGTCCGTTGACCGCGCCCGCGATCAGTCCCGCCACGAGCGCGAGGACGATCCCGACCCCGATCACCGACACCCCCTCGCCCAGCATCGGCAGGACGGTGTTCATCACCAGGATCATCAGGCCCGCGATGAACGCCGCCATGGAGCCCACCGAAAGGTCCAGCCCCCCGGCCGTGATGACGAAGGTCATGCCCACCGCGATGATGCCGATGAAGGCCGACCGCGCCAGCACGTTGGTGATGTTCGCGTAACTCAGGAAATTCGGGTTCAGTATGATGCCGATGATGATGAGGGCGACCAGCGCCAGGATCGGTCCCAGCACATGAAGGTCGACCTTCCATCCGCCCGTCCGGGCGCCTTGCGTCGTGGCACTGCTCATGCCGCTTCCTCCCCGTTCCCGCCGAGGCCGGTGGCCAGGCGGATGATGTTGTCCTCGTTGACCTGCTCGCCCTCGAGCTCGCCGGCGATGCGTCCCCCGTGCATCACGTAGACCCGCGCCGAGAGGCCGATCAGCTCGGGCATCTCGGACGAGATCACGATGATGGACCTGCCCCCCTCGGCGAGCTTGTGGATCAGCTCGTAGATCTGCCCCTTCGTCCCGATATCGATGCCGCGCGTCGGCTCGTCGATCACCACGACGTCGGGATCGGCCAGAAGCGTCTTCGCCAGAAGCAGCTTCTGCTGGTTGCCTCCCGACAGGTTGCCCACCGCCATGTCGCGCCGCGGCGCGCGGATGTCGTAATCGGCGATGGCCCGGTCGAGCGCCTTCTCCTCCGCCTTTCGGTCGATCAGCGGATGCGCATAGCGATGCAGCACGGGAAGGGTCAGGTTCTCGCGCAGGGATTTTTCAAGCAGGAGACCCGCGCCCTTGCGGTCCTCGGTCAGGTAGACGAGGCCGCGACGGCGCGCCTCCGCCACGTCGGCGGGCAGGGTCTCGCCCTTCAGCCGCACGGTTCCGGTGCGCGGGCGCAGGCCCACGATCCCCTCGATCAGCTCCGTGCGTCCGGCCCCGACCAGCCCCCCGATCCCGAGGATCTCGCCCTTGCGCAGGACGAAGGACGCCGTCTTCACGCGGCCGGGCACCGAAACCTCCGACGCCTCGAGGACGATCTCGTCCCCGCCGCGGCGCTTGGTTGGAAACAGGGCGGACATCTCCCGGCCGACCATCTTGCGGGCCATCTCGTCCTCGCTGAATTCCGACGCCGGGCCATGCGCCACGACCGCCCCGTCGCGCAGCACCGTCACGCGGTCGGCGATGGTCTTCACCTCGTCGAGCTTGTGCGAGGTGAACAGGATCGCCGCGCCGTCCTCGCGCAGCCGCCGGACCTGACGGAAGAGAACCTCCGCCTCCGCCCCGGTCAGAACCGCCGTCGGCTCGTCCATGATCAGCACGCGCACGTTGCGCGACAGCGCCTTGGCGATCTCGACCATCTGTTTCTGCGGCACCGAAATGCCCGACACCTTGGCCGTGGGCGACACCCCGGCCTCCAGCGTCTCCATCAACTCGGCCGTGCGGGCCTGCATGGTGCGGTGATCGAGGAACCAGCCGCGCCTGAGTTCGCGGCCAAGGAACACGTTCTGCTCGACGCTCAGCGCCTCGGCGAGGTTGAACTCCTGATGGATCATCACGACGCCCGCCGCCTCGGCCTCGTTGGCCGAGGAAAAGCGCACCTCCTCGCCGTCGAGCTTCACCGCGCCCGAACTCGGCCGGATGTAGCCCGCCAGCGTCTTCATCATCGTCGACTTGCCGGCACCGTTCTCGCCGATCAGCGCATGGACCTCGCCGGGCCGCAGGTCGAAATCGACCCCGTGCAGCACCTCGATCGGGCCGAAGGATTTCGAGACGTCCGACAGGGCAAGGGTCGCGCTCATCTGTCCAGCTCCACCCAGGCCGCGTCGCGCCCGGACGACCGCACGCAGGCCGCGACGAAGGCCACGCCTTCGACGCCGTCGCGTATGTCGGGCAGATCCAGCCCCTCTGGCGGCTCTTCTCCCGCCTGCCGTGCCCGGATCAGCCGAGCGGCATCGGCATAGATGGTGGCGAACCCTTCGAGATACCCTTCGGGATGTCCCGGCGGAATGCGCGTCCCGCCCCCGTTCGTGCCCGGCCCCCCGCGGGTCAGCCGCCGCGGCGGCTCTCCGTGGGTCGTGTGCCACAGCACGTTCGGCTCCTCCTGGAACCACTCGATCCCGCCTTTGTCGCCGAAGATCCGCAGCCGCAGGCCGTTCTCGTGACCGGGCGCGATCTGGCTGCACCAGAGCATCCCCTTCACGCCGCCCTCGAAGCGGAGCATCACATGCGCGTTGTCGTCCAGCACACGGCCCGGCACGAAGGCCGACAGGTCGGCGGCCAACCGCTCCAGCCGCAATCCCGACACGAACCGCGCAAGGTGATAGGCATGGGTGCCGATATCGCCCGTCGCCCCGCCGAGACCGGCCCGTTCGGGGTCCGAACGCCATTCGGCCTGCTTGACCCCCTGCTTCTCGACCGCGTCGGTCATCCAGTCCTGCGGATATTCGACCTGCACGACGCGCAACTGCCCGAGATCGCCGCGCGCGACCATCGCCTTCGCCTCGCGCACCAGCGGATAGCCCGAGTAATTGTGCGTCAGCACGAAGGCCGCGTCGCTCGCATCGGCGACCGCCTGCAGCTCCCGCGCCTCGTCGAGCGATGCCGCCAGCGGCTTGTCGCAGATCACGTGGATCCCCTCGGCAAGAAAGGCCTTGGCGACCGGCACGTGCAGATGGTTCGGCGTGCAGATCGCCACCGCCTCGATCCCGTCCTCGCGCGCGGCCTCGGCCTTCGCCATCTCCGCCCAGTCCGAATAGGTCCGGTCCGGCGCGATCCCGAGGGCCGCCGCGCTCTCCTCCGCCTTCGCGGCGGTCGAGCTCAGGGCCCCCGCAACCAGCGTGAAGTCGCCGTCGATGCGCGACGCGATCCGGTGGACGTCGCCGATGAACGCGCCCACGCCGCCGCCGACCTGCCCCAGGCGGATCGGAACGTGCCGTGCCGCGCTCATCGGTCCAGCCCCAGCATCCGGCGGTTCGCCGCGTCGTCCTGATCGCCGGCGGCGAAATCGTCGAACGACCGTTCGGTCACGCGAATGATGTGGTCCCGCGTGAACGCGGCCCCCTCCCTCGCGCCGTCCTCGGGATGCTTGAGCGCGCATTCCCATTCCACCACGGCCCAGCCGTCGAAGCCGTGCTGCGTCAGTTTCGAGAAGACGCCGCCGAAATCGACCTGCCCGTCGCCGGGCGACCGGAACCGGCCGACCCGGTCGGTCCATCCCTGAAAGCCGCCATAGACCCCCTGACGTCCGTTCGGCCTGTATTCGGCGTCCTTGACGTGGAACATGCCGATCCGCTCGGCATAGATGTCGATGAATTCGAGGTAATCGAGCTGTTGCAGGACGAAATGCGACGGATCGTAGAGGATGCGGCAGCGGGGATGGTTGTCGACCCGCTCCAGCAGCATCTCGAAGGTCACGCCGTCGTGCAGATCCTCGCCCGGATGCAGCTCGAAGCAGATATCGACGCCCTTCTCCTCGGCATGGTCGAAGATCGGCCGCCAGCGCCGCGCCAGCTCGTCGAACGCCGTCTCCACCAGTCCCGCGGGCCGCTGCGGCCACGGATAGAAGAACGGCCAAGCCAGCGCGCCCGAGAACGCAGCGATCTGCCGCAATCCCAGATGTGCCGACGCGTCGATCGTCTTCTTCAACTGATCCACGGCCCAGTCCTGCCGCGCGGCGGGATTGCCCCGGACGGCCTCGGGGGCGAACCCGTCGAAGGCCAGGTCGTAGACCGGGTTCACGGCCACAAGCTGCCCCTGCATGTGGGCCGAAAGCTCGGTGATCTCGACACCCGCCTCCTGCACCTGGCCACGCAGGTCTTCGGCCGCTCCGCGCGATTGCGCGATCGTGTCCAGATCGACCATCCGTGCATCGAAGGTCGGAACCTGCACACCCGCATATCCGTAATCGGCGGCCCAGCGGCAGATCCCGCTCAGGTTGTCGAACGGCGCGTCGTCGCCCGCGAACTGCGCCAGGAAAAGGCCGGGGCCCTTCATCGTCTTCATGTAACCCCCCCAGGTCTATGGCCCGCGTTTTCCTCCCGCAGGCCAAATGTAATCGGTTTCATCATCAAGACACAGGACCAAATTCTTTACAAGGGGGGTATTATGCGGCTTGTGCGGGACGAACTTCCGAGGGCCAGCATGATGAACGACCGGACACCCCACCCGACGGCGCGCATCAGCGACGTCGCCCGATTGGCGAAAGTCTCGACCGCCACCGTCAGCCGGACATTGTCGAATCCGGCGATCGTCTCCGAAAAGACCCGCACGGCCGTGCTTTCGGCGGTGCAGGCGACCGGATACTCGGCCAATGTCGTCGCCCGGAACCTGCGCCGCCAGCGCACCGGCGGCGTCATGGTGCTGGCCCCGAACCTCGCCAATCCGTTCTTCTCCGAGATCCTCGCGGGCATGTCGGACGTCCTTCACGAAGAAGACATCAACCTGATTCTCGCCGATACGCAGGTCGATATCCGCTCACGGCGGCGCCTCATCGGCTTCGCCGACCGCTCGCGGGCCGACGGCCTGATGATTCTCGACGGGCGTCTCGACCCGACCCTCTTCCAGCGGCCGCAATGCCCGCCCGTCGTGCAGGTCTGCGAGGTGGTCGAGGGCCTCCACTCGCCGCGCGTGGTGGTGGACAATGCCAGCGGCACGGCCGCCGTGGTCGATCACCTCGTCGAGCTCGGACATCGCCGGATCGCGCATCTCTCGGGTCCCGACAGGAACAGCCTGACGAGCGGCCGGGAACGGGGCTTCTCCTCGGCGATGGCGAGGCACGGCCTCGCCCCCCGCGCGGAATGGAGCTTCCGCGGCGACTTCACGCTCGCCGGCGGCGAGGCGGCCGCGGCCCGGATCCTGGCCCTTTCCGCCCGGCCGAGCGCGATCGTCTGCGACAACGACGAGATGGCCTGCGGCCTGATGAGCGCGCTGCACCGCGCCGGTCTCTCGATCCCCGGCGACATCTCGGTGACGGGCTTCGACGATATCGAACTCTCGCGCCACCTGACGCCCGCCCTGACCACGATCCGCCAGCCGCGTCGGATCGTCGGCCGCGCCGCCGCCGCCCGTCTCATCGCCATTCTCTCCGGCACGCTCGACGAGAAGGACGAGGATAACGAGGTGATTCCCGTCGAGCTCGTCATCCGCGGCAGCACCGGCCCCGCGCGCTGACATCCCCGTCCCGCCGATGCGGATCACCGCGACGCGAACGATACTCGCGCTAAGCGTGTATTACCGCACGGCTACTCGCGTATCATGCGACCTTATCCCCATATCGCGGGGATACTTTTGTGCACAAGCCGACCGCTCCTTGTGGAGTTCGCCGGAAACCTGTGCGGAAACATGACCTTGGACCGGCCCATCATGTCCGGCGCAGCAATCCCGCGATTTCCACCGCAACCGCCCCGCCCTGCCCCGCCCTCGCGACAACCGGTCCCGCCCCGCCGGGGGGCCCTCGGCTTGCCATCCGGGGCCGATCGGCGCACATCCGATCCCGAGGGGCCCCGGACGCCCCCCCATTATCGGATAGCCCCATGACACAAGACGCGACCGGAGCGGCCGCCTCCTCCGGCAGGAAATGGGCCGCGGCCGCGGTCCTCCTGCTCGCGAATTTCATGAACCTCGTCGACATCACCATCGTGAACGTCGCCCTGCCCTCCATGCAGGCCGAGCTCGACGCGCCGCCGAACCTCATCGAATGGATCGTCGCGGGATACACCTTCTCCTTCGCTCTGCTGCTGCTGCCCTCGGGCCGGATGGGCGATCTGGTGGGGCGCAGACGGCTCTTCGTCGGGGGTATCGTGCTCTTCACGGCGGCCTCGCTCGCCTGCGGGCTCGCGCCCGGCATCGGCACGCTCGTCGCCGCGCGGGTGGCCCAGGGGGTCGGTGCCGCGATCATGACGCCGCAGACGCTGGCCCTCGTTCCCACCCTCTTTCCGCCCGCGCAGCGCGGCGCGGCCTTCGGGCTCTTCGCGCTGACGGCGGGTCTCGCCTCGGTGGCGGGTCCGATCCTCGGCGGCCTGCTCATCGGGGCCGACATCATGGGGCTCACCTGGCGGCCGATCTTCCTCGTGAACATTCCGCTCGGGGCGCTCGCGCTCATCGGCGCGTTCCTTTTCGTCCCCGAGACCGAGGGCAACCGCAGGCTCGGCATCGACATCGTGGGGATCGTCCTCGCGGCGCTCGCGATGCTCGCGGTCCTCGTCCCGCTGGTCGAGGCACCGTCCCTCGGCTGGCGCACATGGATGTGGCCCATGGTGATCGCAGCGGGCCCCCTCGCCTGGGCCTTCCTCGCATGGCAGCGCCGGCAGGAGGCCCGCGGCGCACCGCAGCTCCTGCCGATGCGCCTCGCGCGGTCGGGCCCGTTCCTCAGCGGCGGCACGCTGAACGCCATCCTCTTCTCGGCGGTGCCCGCCTATTTCTTCACGATGGCCCTCTACCTGCAATCCGGCTACGGGCTCAGCGCGCTGCAATCGGGCCTGACGACCACGCCCTTCCCGCTGGGCGTCCTGCTCGCCTCGGCCACGACGGGCTGGTTCGGCTCGCGCTGGGTGCGGCCCCGCGTCATGGGCGGCGGACTGTTGATCTGCGTGGGCTTCGTCGGTCAGGCATGGGCCATCGCCGGCATGGGGGACGAGATCTCGTGGCTCCGCATGGCACCGTGGTTCTTCCTCGGCGGCTTCGGCCTTGGCAACACGGTCTCCCCGCTTTTCCAGGTGGCGCTGTCGGCGGCCGACGACGACGATGCCGGTTCGGCCTCGGGGGCCGTGCAGGCGATCCGGCAGGTCGGCATCGCCTTCGGGATCGCCATCATGGGCGGGATATTCTTCGCGATCCTCGGCGGGGCCCCCGTGGGCGACGCGGGGGCCTACCGCTCCGCCATGCTGGGCGCGATCTCCTACGCGAGCCTCGTGGCCCTCGTCGTGGCGCTGACGCCCCTCTTCACGCCCGTCCGCATCGTCGAGAAGGGCTGAGGGCCGCCAAGGTCCCCTGCCCTTCCCGTCCGTCTCAGGCCTTGGCCTTCGCGGCCTCGATGGCGGCCGCGACCTTGGCGCGCTGCTCGGTCAGGAACGACCATTCGGGGTGGCCGCCGGTCGCCTCGATCGCCGCGTCGTAGCTCTCGAGAAGCTTCTCGTCGCCCCGCGCGCATTCGGCATAGACGCCCGTTCCACCCGAAGACATCGCCCCGCGCAGGTCCATCAGGCCGCGATGCGCGGCAGCAAGCGTGGACCCGCCTTCCCCGAACTCGATCCCCTCGGCGCGCAGCGTCTCGTGGATCTGCGCGTGAAAGGTCTCGCGCTCTTCGATCATGCGATGCAGGAATGCGCCGACCTCCTTGTCGTCGATATCCTCGACCGCGTTGCGGTACCCGTCGCGGCTGTCGATCACCCGCGTGTGCAGGGTCTTCAGGCTGTCCTTCATGTCGCTCATCTCGGTCTCTCCTCTTCTCTCCGGCACGCAATCGGCGGCCGTCATCGCGGCCACAACACGCGAAACGGAGCCGCGATCCATGAACAGGATGCCGCACCGGAGTCAGAGGATTGATAGCGCTACCGGGGTTCATTTGAGGAGGTCGATCTTCCACCGGTCCGAATGACACGGTTCGGTACAGCCAATCCCCGTGGTAACGCTTTCGTGATCTACAGCATATCGCGATGCCTTGCTGCGCCCCTGTGCAGCCCCGCAACAGGCTCACGCCAATCGCACGCCACCGGTCCCTGACCCCACGGCGACCGGCCACGATGCTTTCCCCTGCCCCGCCGCGCCATAGATATCCAACCCGAACCGCAAGGAGAGAAATCATGAAAGCCATTCGCGTAGCAGCCCCCGGCGGGCTCGACCGCCTGTCCATCGACGAGATCGACACCCCCCGCGACCCCGCCCCCGGCGAGATCCGTGTCCAGCTCAAGGCATCGTCTCTGAACTTCCACGACTACGGCGTCGTCTCCGGCGCGATGAAGACCGAGGACGGCCGCATTCCCATGTCCGACGGTGCCGGTGTGGTCGAGGCCGTCGGAGACGGCGTGGAGTTCGCTCCTGGCGATCACGTCGTCTCGACCTTCTTCCCCCAATGGTTCGATGGCCCGGCCCGGATCGGGGACTTCTCGACCACCCCCGGCGATGGCGTAGACGGCTATGCGCGCGAGATGGTCACCGCGCCCGCCACCGCCTTCACCCGCGCCCCCGAAGGCTGGTCCCACGAAGAGGCAGCGACCATCACCACCGCCGGCCTAACGGCGTGGCGCGCACTGATCGTCGATGGCGGCCTCAAGGCCGGTGACGACGTGCTCATCCTCGGCACGGGTGGCGTCTCGATCTGGGCACTGCAGATCGCCCGCGCGATGGGCGCACGGGTCTTCGCGACTTCGTCCTCCGACGACAAACGCGCGAAGCTCGAAGAGATGGGCGCAGCCGGGACGGTCAATTATCGCGACGATACCGGATGGGGCAGCACGATCCGCGAGATGACCGGCGGCCGTGGCGTCGATCACGTGGTCGAGGTCGGTGGCCCCGCGACCCTCGACCAGAGCATCGACGCCGCCCGCATTGGCGGTCACCTCTCTTTGATCGGCGTTCTGACCGGCCGCGGTGGAGAAGTTCCGACGGCGAAGCTGATGGCCAAGCAGCAACGTCTGCAGGGCCTCATTGTCGGATCCCGCACGATGCAGCAAGACATGGTCAGGGCGATGGAACGTACCGGCATTCGCCCCGTCATCGACCGTAGCTTTCCGTTGACAGAGATCCCGGATGCCTTTGCGCATGAGGAATCCGGCAAACATTTCGGCAAGATCTGCCTGTCGATCTGAAGACATCCCCGCCGTCTAGATGTTCCTCGGGCGGCGGGATACTGAGAGTTCACAGCTGTGAACTTCTGGAATCAGGGTAAATGTTCACAGCTGTGAACTTTCCCAGACCCTCATCGCGATCGTTCTATGGCACCCAGCATCGCGATGGGGCTGAACTCCCCACCTGCGCATTTCCGCGAAAGATGACGGAGATAGGCACCCGGAGATTTGATGGTTTCGAACCGCTCCAGCATTGCTGCGACCGTTATCGAGGCGATATCCGGGCCCATCGCCGAAATTGCCTCGTTCCACGCGCTTTCCGTGATCCCGAGCATGGGTCGTATCACCTGCGCCGAGCGGATGAGATCGGCCATGTTACGGATCGGGTCCGGGGTGAAAGCTCTTAACTCTCGGCAAACTGATAGTACGAAGCTCAATGGGATCGCTTCCGGTGTCGCACTGCGCTCGTCGTTTTGCTTTATGCTTTCGGTCTCCGGTTGAGAGACGCTTTCCTCATCGTGGTCATTGGTTTTGGCAATCTTCTCAGAGTCAAAATCAGAGTATTCTTTATTTGATGTCTGATGGTGGTGCTCAATCTCGCGGTCATTGATGCTCGGATTTGTTGTTTCCGGCTCGAGGGCGGTCCTTGCGAGGTAAAGTCCCGCTTGCAGATCGGCGGCGATCCGGTCGAGGGCGGACAGGTCGTTGCGGCGGCGGAGGTCGCGTGCGGCGAGGCGGGCCAAGTCGGCGAGCTCGGTCCAGTTCGCGGCGTCCGGAGCGTTTATGAGTCCGAAATCGGAAAGCGCCGCGAGGTCGCGACGCATCAGGCTGACCTGCCTCCGGCGACGGTCGAGGGCTTCACGCTCGGCGATGGCGTCCTCGGCGGCGTGGCGGAATTCGGCTGCGCGGGCGAGGAGGGGGGCGAGGTCGAAGCCGAAGGCCTCGGATCCCGCGCGGTAGCGGCGCACGAAGCGTTTGCCGTTGGGGCTGTCGCGGCGGACGATGAGGCCACGATCGAGCAGCGTCGCAAGGTGCCTGCGCATGGTCGAACAGGCCATGCCGTTCAATCGTTCGCAAAGCGTGCTGTTCGAGGGATAGACAATGAGCGCGTCGCCGGTGAGTTCGCCGGCCGGATGAAAGCTTAGAAGCGCCTGCAGAACGGCCAGGGGGCGGTCGCCCAGATCGTAGGCGAGGCGCGCCGTCGTCAGGTCGCGCAGGATCTGCCACTTGTCCGCGCGGGCACCCGGCGCGGGGGCAGGGGCCTTGGGCAGGTGGACAGCCTCCACCGGTCGCCGGAACGACGTTATGGGTTCGTAGATCATGAAAATGTCACGACGGACAAAAAAATCCGGGCCCGCAAACCACTCTGGACTTGCGAGGGAAAGCGCCCGGCCCTACCTTGAAGCTGCGACACGTCAAGTGAGGGTCTCGTGGGGCGAAAGTCTTGCGGGACCTTTTTCCTGTCTGGTTCGTGCCTCCTGCTGTTTACCTCATGTGCTCAGTCTCCCGCGCGGTTCTTGTAGCGCGCGTGAAGCTCGTCGATGATCGTCCGCAGGTCGCTTTCGAGCCAGTCGGCGAAAGGACCGTCGGGAATGTCGAGGCGCAACCCCTTGTCGGAGCGCCGGATCGTGGCGGCACCCCCGGAGTCGAGCGCGACCTTCTGCGACCGGGGTGCCGTGGGGCGCCTGGGCGGCGGGGCCTGACGGGGCAGGGCGCGCATCACCGCCTCGAAGGCCGCGACGCTCGATTCCTCCTCGCGGGCGGCGTCGGCGAGCACCTCGGCGCGGTCGGCATCGCCATGGGCCCGGTGGGCCACGGAGGCCAGGCGATCACGGTCGAGATCGTGATCGGAGATGGTATTGGCGAGCACCTCCCATCTGGGGCGGCCGATGCCCGGGGCGGGTCCGATTGCCTCGGCCAAGTCGCGGCCCACCGCATCCACGATCCCCAGAGCCATCGAGACCGACGACTTGGTCACGGTCAGGATCTCGGCCACGTGGGCCTGATTGCCGAAGCCCTTGTCGATGAGTTCGCGCGCGAAGAGGGCGCGCTCGATATAGGTCAGGTCGCGACGGGCCATGTTTTCGGAGATCTGCGCGCGGGTCGCGGCATCCTCGTCCACGTTGGCGATGATCGCGCGGACCGTCTTGACCTTGTCGGAGGTCTGGATCGCCATGAGGCGGCGAAGCCCGTAGACGAGGAGATAGCGCTGCGAGTTCTCGGGATGGCGACGCACGAGGATCGGAACGGTCTGGCCGTTGGTCTCGATCGCATCGCGGAGCGTGTCGAGGTCGCCGGGCTCGAGCCGGTCCTTCAGGCGCTGGTTCTCGATGCTGTAGGGGTCGAGGTCCCAGACATTGTGTCCGTCGACCGCATCGCGCGCGGCCCTGAGCGCGCGGTTGCCCGAGGCCTGCGCGGGGGCAGGAGAGGCCTGCTTGTGACCGGCCGACGCGAGATCGTCGAGCATCGACATGCGCTTCTTGCGGCTTTCGCTCATGAACGCCCCCAAGACATTTGAATCAGTTGAGAAATTTCGTCGTTGACCGCGTTCAGGCTTTCGAGTGCGCGGTCATAGGTCGACCGGGTGAAGGCGCTGCGCTCGACCTCGTAGAGGGTCTGCTTGGTCAGGCCCGCATCCGATATGGCGGTCGATTTCAGCATCGGCGCGTTCAGGACCTGATCGCCGTACATCGTGCGCAGCAGCGCCACGACGCGGTTCTGCGGTGCGTCGGTGGGTTCGTACCGGGTGAGGAGGTAGCGCATCCAGTCATGGCTCATGTCGGCGCCGGATTCGGCGATCACGTCCATGAGGTCGGCCGTCATCCTGAGGAACTGGCTCATCGACATGACGTCGAGCATCTCGGGGTGGATCGTGACGAGGACGCCGGTCGCCGCCGACAGCGCCGACATGGTGAGAAAGCCCAGCTGCGGCGGGCAGTCGATGACCACGACGTCGTAATCGTCGTCGACCTGCGACAGCGCCTCGCGCACGCGGAAGAAGAAAAGGCCCGCGCCGCCATTCGACAGGGCGCGGGGGGTGTCGTGCTCGAACTCCATGAGTTCGAGATTGCCGGGCACGAGGTCGAGGCCGGGAATGTAGGTGGGCCGAATCACGTCGGAGATCGGGCGCGGATCGTCGTAGCGAATCGCGTCGTAGAGCGTGCCGCCATCCGAGAGGTCGAATTCGGGCTGCACGCCGTGGAGCGCGGTGAAGGAGGCCTGCGGGTCGAGGTCGATGCCGAGGACGCGGTAGCCCCTGAGCGCCAGACGCTGCGCGAGATGGGCGGCGGTGGTGGTCTTGCCCGAGCCGCCCTTGAAGTTCATGACGCCCAGGACCTGCATGTGGTCGCCCTCCCGCCGGCCGGGAAGGTAATCCCCGGGGCGGCGGGCGGTCTTTTCGAGAAGGATGCGCAAGTCCTTGATATCATGCGCGGAATAGAGACGGCGATTGCCGGAGGTAAGCTCGGGCGAGGGGCCGCGTCCCTCGAGGTGGAGCTTGCGCAGGTAGCTGTCGTTGATCCCCAGAAGGGCCGCGGCCTCGCCCGAGGTGAACTTGCGCATGGACTTGTCGGCATCGGGGGGAAAGAGGCTTTCGCGCTGCGCGTGAAGCTGCGCCGCGAGACGCTCCGCGTGATCGCGGATCTCTCCATTTAGGTCGCTCGGCGCGCCTTTTCGGTTCATATCGTCCTCTCACCGCTCGCGATCCGCTCCGGCTGGGTGCGCCGTGTTCACGGATCTGGGCGTTTTATCGCCCGTTTCCGTGACTATCGGCAAGGCGGCAGATTCGTGCAAGCGAAAATCGCCCATTGCGCGAAAGCCGCCGGACGGGCGGGGCAGGGGGGTCAGGCGCGCGCGCCATTGCTCGCGGCCGCGATCAGGCGCTCGAGGAAGGCGAGGCAGAGGGCGAGCTGGTCGATCTCGACATATTCGTCGGCCTTGTGGGCCTGCGCGATGGAGCCGGGGCCGACGATGATCGCGGGGATGCCGCCCTCGATCTCGAAGACGCCGCCCTCCGAGCCGTAGGAGACCTTGCCGCCGAAGGGGGGCAGGAGGGGGCGCAAACGCTCGAAACCCGGCGTGCCGGTCGCGTCGCCCATCGCGGGATAGGAGAAGAGCGTCTCGAACGCGATGCCCGTGCCGGGGTGGATGGCCTGCATCGCGGGTTCGAGCGTGTCGCGGATGCGGGTCTGGAGCGCCTCGAGATCGGCGCGGGCGGCGGCCTCGTCGATGCTGCGAAGCTCGAACGTGAAGTCGCAGCTGTCGGGCGTGACGTTCGTGGCGACGCCGCCCTCGATCATCGTGGCGAGGCAGGTCGCGTGGGGGACGGTGAAATCGGGGTCGAAGGGGCCGTCCTCGACATAGGATCGCGCGCGGTCGTCGATCATGGCGATGGCCCGCGCGGCCCATGCGACGGCGTTGACATGTTCGGGCGCGAAGGAGGAATGGCCGCCCGCCCCGGTGACCGTCGCGCGCACGGCGATCTTGCCCTTCTGGCCCGTGACGAGCGCCATGCCGCTCGGCTCGCCGATGATGGCGAGGTCGGGGGGATGGGGGAGGGCCTTGAGGTGGCGCGCGATGGCGGGGGCACCGAGGCAGCCGACCTCCTCGTCATGGGAGAAGCAGAGATAGAGGGGCCGCGCGAGGGTGGTCGCGTCGAGCGTTTCGGCCATCGCCATGAGGCAGGCGAGGAAGCCCTTCATGTCGCAGGTCCCGCGACCGTAGATGCGGCCGTCGCGTTCGACCGCCTCGAAGGGCGGGGTGGTCCAGTTGCCGGTGCGGGCGGGCACGACGTCGGTATGGCCCGAAAGGACGATGCCGGGGGCGTCCTCGGGGCCGAAGCGGACGACGAGGTTCGCCTTGGTGCCGGTCTTGTCCGGCAGGCGCGTGGCGACGCCGCCGAGGCGCGCGAGATGCGCCTCGACATGGTCGATGAGGGGCAGGTTCGAGTTGCGGCTGACCGTGTCGAAGGCGATGAGGTCGGCCAGATGCGCCATGGCCGCAGGGAGCTGGCTGTCCGTGTCGGCCATGCGCGACCCTCCTGTCCTATTCCGCGGCGATCGGGGGCCGGGTTTCGGCCGGGATCGGGTTGGCGTAGGGGGACTCGGCCAGGAATTCCTCGTGCGCGCGGCGGGCATTGGCGCGCAGCGTCTCGTCGGTGAGGGCGGCGCGGGCGGTCGCGGCCATCAGCTTGGCGGCGTGCAGCATCCCCTTGTGCGCGGTTGGCGTCTTGCCCTGCGCGGTCTGCTGCCAGGAATGGAGCGCGGTGCCGATGGCGCAGGTGGCGACGCGGGCCTGCACGGTGGGCACCGCCCAGCTGACGTCGCCCACATCGGTCGATCCCATGCCACCCGTCATCGGCCGGTCGAGCGGGGCCACGAAATCGAAGAGCGGAAGGTCGTAATCGGGCTTGGCCCCCACCTGGCGGAAGGTGTCGGCGATGTCGGCGCGCGTCATCGTCTTGCGCATCTCGCGGGCGAAGGCGATGTCCTCGGCATCGAAGGGGACGGGGCCGAGCGCGTCGAATTCGCGCTGCATCGCCTCGGACAGTGGCCGGTTCTCGACGAGGTTCGAGACGGCCGAGAAGACGCGCGAGCTGACTTCAGTACCCGACATCAGCGCGGCGCCGTCGGCGATGGCGCGGACCCGCTCGACCAGATCGGCGAGGCCGGCCAGATCGGGGCTGCGGATGAGCTGCCGGACGGTCGCCTTGGACTGAACGACGTTCGGGGCCGCACCGCCCGCGTCGAGATAGGCGTAATGGACGCGCGCGGCATCCGGCATGTGCTCGCGCATGTAGTTGACGCCGATATTCATCAGCTCGACGGAATCGAGCGCGGAGCGGCCGAGTTCGGGCGCGCCCGCGGCATGGGCGGCGCGGCCGGTGAAGGTGAAGTCGATCCGCGTATTGGCGAGCGAGCGCATGTCGTCCACCGCGCTGTAGCTGCCCGGATGCCAGGTGATCGCGATGTCCACATCGTCGAAATGGCCGTCGCGGACCATGTAGGTCTTGGCCGCGCCGCCTTCCTCGGCGGGGCAGCCGTAATAGCGGATGCGGCCGGGGATGCCTTCGGCCGCGAGCCAGTCCTTGACGGCCGTGGCGGCCGAGAGGGCCGCGGAGCCCAGAAGGTTGTGGCCGCAGCCATGGCCCATGCCGGTGTCGGAGATCGCGCGCGGCGCGGCCTCGCCGGGGGCCTGGCTCAGGCCCGGAAGGGCGTCGTATTCGCCGAGGATGGCGATGACCGGTCCGCCCTCTCCGGCCTCGCCCATGACGGCGGTGGGAATGCCGGCGAGGTTCTCCGTCACGCGGAAGCCCTGTTCGCGCAGCATCTCGGTATGGGCCGCGCAGGAGCGGGTCTCGGTATAGGCGATCTCGGGCGTGTCGAAGACGCGGTCGGCGAGGCCCTTGAAAGCCTCGGCGCGGGCATCGACATGGGACCAGATCGGGTTTTCATTCTGCATCGGACAATCCTCGGGGAGTTTGGTGTTTCGTCGCGGGTCAGGCGGCGTCGTTCAGGTGGCAGGCCGAAAGGCGGCCCGGTGCGACCTCTTTCAGGGCCGGGATCTCGATCCGGCAGCGCTCGTGGGCATGGGGGCAGCGCGGGTGGAAATGGCAGCCCGGCGGCGGATCGAGAGGGGAGGGGATCTCGCCCTCGATGGCGGAATAGATGCGCTTTTCGGTCTCGAATGTCGGGATCTCGTCCACGAGGGCCTGGGTGTAGGGATGGTTGGGACGCTTCAGCAGATCCTCGGCCTCGCCCAGTTCGACCAGCCGTCCGAGATACATGACGGCGATGCGGTCCGAGACGTGTTCGACCACGCCCAGATCGTGGCTGATGAACATGTAGGTGAGGTCGAATTCCTCGCGCAGGCGGACGAAGAGGTTCAGGACCTGCGCCTGGATCGACACGTCGAGGGCGGCCACGGATTCGTCGCAGACGAGGAAGTCGGGCTTGACCGCGAGCGCGCGGGCGATGCCGATCCGGGCGCGCTGGCCGCCCGAGAACTGGTGCGGATAGCGCCTGGAGACGCTCGGATCGAGGCCAACCTGTTCGAGCAGGTCGTCCACATAGGCGGGGATGTCGGCGCGCGGCACGATCTTGTGGACGCGCGGCGCCTCGCCCACGATCTCGTTCACGCGCAGGCGCGGGTTGAGCGAGGACATGGGGTCCTGGAACATCATCTGGACGGCGAGCGCGGCCTTGCGCGCCTCGGCCCCCGAAAGGGAGGCGGTGTCGCGGCCGCGATAGCGGATCTGGCCGTCGCTGGGGGTCAGAAGCCCCGCGACCATGCGCCCGAGCGTGGACTTGCCGCAGCCCGACTCGCCCACGAGGCCCAGCACCTCGCCCGCGCGCACCGAGAGGCTGACGCCGTCGACTGCGTGGACGGTCTGCGGCTTGACCGAGGAGCCGAGCTTGCGGGCCACGCGCTCCGCGGCGTCGAGTTCGCGCACGAAACGCTTGGAGACGTCGTCGATTTCGAGGATTGCGGACGGGCTCACGATGCGGAGGCCTCCTCGGGGCTGGGGTCGAGATGGGGGTGGACGCAGCGCACGCGGCGGCCCGCGGCGCGGTCCGCGAGCGGCGGTTCGGGCGTGCAGGCGGCATCGGCGCGGCCGCAGCGGGGCGCGAACTTGCACCCCGCGGGCAGGTTCAGGAGCGAGGGCGTCATGCCCTTGATCTGTTTGAGGAGCGCGCCGTGCTTCTTGCCCTGCGGCACGCTTTCGATGAGGCCCCTGGTATAGGGATGCATCGGCCGGGCGATGATGCCGGCGGTCGTGCCCTCCTCGATGATGCGGCCGGCATACATGACCGCCAGACGGTCGGCGAGGCCCGAGACCACGGCGAGGTCGTGGGTGATCCAGATGAGCGCGGTGCCGGATTCGGCGCAGAGCTTCTGCATCTCGGACAGGATCTGCGACTGGATCGTCACGTCGAGCGCGGTCGTGGGTTCGTCCGCGATGATGAGGTCGGGCTTGTGCAGAAGGGCGATGGCGATGGCGATGCGCTGTCGCATGCCGCCCGAGAACTGGTGGGGATAGCTTTCCAGCCGCTCGTCCGGAGACGAGATGCCGACGCGGACGAGCGCCTCGCGCGCGCGCTGCCGGGCGCTGTCGCGCGAGACGGGATCGTGGGCCTGGACCGTCTCGATCAGCTGGGTGTCGATCCTGAGGACCGGGTTCAGCGTCATCATCGGGTCCTGGAAGATCATCGCGATCCGCTTGCCGCGCAGCTTGCGCATCGCCCGCTCGCCGCCCGCGACGAGGTCGTGGCCGTCGAAGAGGATGCGGCCGCCCGCGATGCGGCCCGGCGGATCGACGAGGCCCAGGATCGAGAAGCCGGTCACGGACTTGCCCGAGCCCGACTCGCCCACGAGGCCCAGGATCTCGCCCCGGTCGAGCGAGAGGCTGACGCCGTCGACGGCTCTGGCCACGCCGTCACGGGTGACGAAATGCGTCTGCAGGTCGTCGAGTTCGAGCAATCGGGTCATGTGTCGAGCCGCGGGTTGAGGACGTCGCGCAGGCGGTCGCCGACGAGGTTGATGGCGATGATCGTCAGCACCAGCGCGATGCCGGGAAAGATCGAGATCCAGTAGCGGCCCGAGAGCAGGTAGTCGTAGCCGTTGGCGATCAGCAGGCCGAGCGAGGGCTCGGTGATGGGCACGCCCACGCCGAGGAAGGACAGCGTCGCCTCGAGCGCGATGGCCTGCGCGATCTGCACGGTCGTCACGACGATGAGGGGCGGCACGCAATTCGGCAGCAGATGGCGGAACATGATGCGCCGGTCCGACAGGGCGAGGCAGCGCGCGGCGTCGATGTAGTCCTTGCGCCGCTCGACGATGGCCGAGCTGCGGACGGTGCGCGCGTAATAGGCCCATTGCACGATGACGAGGGCGAGGATCACCTTGTCGACGCCGCGCCCCAGAAGCGCCAGCAGGATGAGCGCGATGAGGATCGCGGGAAACGACAGCTGCAAATCGACGATCCGCATGATGAGGCTGTCGATCCGTCCGCCGAAATAGGCCGCGGTCACGCCCACCACGGTGCCGATCGTGATGGCGAGAGCAAGCGAGACGGAGGCCACGAAGAGGCTGATCCTGAGGCCGTACATGATGGCCGAGACCATGTCGCGCCCCTGGGTGTCGGTGCCGAGCCAGTAGGTCATGCCGGTCCCGAAGCTCGCCTCGCCGGGAGGCAGGCCGCCATCCATGATGTCGAGCTGCGCGAGGTCGTAAGGGTTCTGCGGGGCGATCCAGGGCGCGAGGATCGCGACGAGCGCGATCGCCACGAAGAGGACGAGCCCGATCACGGCCGTCGGATCGCCCAGGAATTCGCGCGCGACGCGCTTGAGGGGGCTGTCGACGCGGAGCTTGGCGGGGGCTTCGGCGGGGTCGATCGCGGTGTTGGTCACGTCGCTCATCCCTTCATCTCCGACAGGCGGATCCGGGGATCGAGGAGGGAATAGATCACGTCGACGAGGAGGTTGATCGACACGATGATGAGGACGGTCAGCATCAGGTAGGCGACGATGACGGGGCGGTCGAGCAGGTTGATCGAGTCGATCAGCAGCTTGCCCATTCCGGGCCATGCGAAGACCGTCTCGGTCACGATGGCGAAGGCGACCATGGAGCCGAGTTCGAGACCGATGATGGTCACGACCGGGATCATGATGTTCTTGAGGATGTGGACCATGACGACCCGTCGGCTGGAGAGGCCCTTGGCGCGGGCGAATTTCACGTAATCCTGCAGGCAGACCTCGCGCGTGTTGGCACGGGTCAGGCGGATGATGAGCGACATCTTGAAGAGCGCGAGGTTGATCGCGGGCAGGATCAGATGCGCCAGCCCGTCGAGCGTCAGGAAGCTGACCTGCATTCCGAGGAATTCCGTCGTCTGGCCGCGTCCGCCGGCGGGCAGCCAGCCCAGCAGCACCGCGAAGACGAGGATCAGCAGCATGCCCTGCCAGAAATTCGGCAGCGAGAAGCCCAGGATCGAGCCGCCCATGATCGTGCGCCCGGCCATGCTGTCGGGCTTGAGGCCCGCCCAGACACCGAGCGGCACGCCGATGCCCACCGACAGGACCAGCGCCACGAGCGCCAGTTCCATCGTGGCGGGCAGACGTTCGAGGATGACGTCGACCGCGGGCCGCCCGTAGACGAAGGACGTTCCCAGATCGCCTTGCAGCGCGTTCCACGCGAAGATGCCGAATTGCTGCCAGAGCGGCTTGTCGAGACCGAGCCGCGCCGTCGTCGCGGCGACCTCGGCCTGGGTCGCGTCGGGGTTGATGAGCACGTCGACCGGGTTGCCGATGGCATAGACCCCGAGAAAGACGAGGATCGCCATGGCGACGATGGCCAGAAGGCTCTGTCCGAAGCGGCGGATGAGATAGACGATCATGCCGCTCTCCTGTGACGACCGGGATCGGGAAGGGACCGGCGGCCCGGGCAGGCCGCCGGTGGCGGGATCAGTCCTGGCCGTTCGCCGGCTTGATCTCGGAGACGAGCGTGTACTGGTCGCGGCGGGGCTCGTAGGTGAGATCGTCGGACATCGCCCAGACCGTCACCTCGTAGTGAAGCGGGATGATGCCGTGATCCTCAAGCGCGATCGTCGCGGCCTCCTGCAGCATGCGCTCGCGCTCGGTATCGTCGAGCTCGGCCATCGCCTGCTGGACCAGCGTGTCGACCTCTTCGTTGCTGTAGCGGCCGGGATTGGTCGTGCCGAGCCCCGCCTCGGGGTTCCAGCTGGCCACGAGCGAGCGCAGCGGCGACGACATCTCGCCGGAGGAGGCGCCCCAACCGGCAAGCCAGAGCGGGAATTCCTGGTTGTTCCGGCGTGAGAAGAACTGGCTCGCCGTCATCGCGTCGACATTCACCGTGATGCCGATCTGCGCCAGCATCTGCGCGATGGCCTGAGCCACCTGCTCGTCGTTGATGTAGCGGTCGTTGGGCGTGCCGAGGGTGATGGTGAACCCGTCCTCGTAGCCCGCCTCGGCAAGCAATTCGCGCGCGCGTTCGGGGTCGTAGGCATCGACCTCGCGGCCCGAGGTGCCGAACATCGGCGGCGGCAGAAGCTCGCCCGCGGGCTCGGCATAGCCGCCCATGATCCGCTCGGTGATGCCCGCGCGGTTGATCGAGAGCGAGATCGCCTCGCGGACGAGCGGATCGAGGAGGGGGTTCTCGCCGTCGGTGCCCGAGATGCTCGGCGCCTCGCCGTCGGGGTCCTGGTACATGTGCAGGTAGATGATCCGGTTCGACAGCGAGTCGACGATCTTGAAGCCGGCCTCCTCGATGCGGGGCACGTCCTGGATCGGGGGGTTCTCGATCATGTCGACATCGCCCGCCAGCAGCGCCGCGACGCGCGGACCGTCGCTGGTGATGGGCCGGAGGGTGACGGTTTCCCAATCGGGGGTGCCGTCCCAGTAATCGTCGAACCGGGCAAGGGTCAGGGAATTGCCGCGGTTCCAGCTCTCGAACGTGTAGGGGCCGGTGCCGACGGCGATCTCGGGGTCGTTGAAGGCCGGAGATTGCGGCACGTCGCCCAGGCCCTCGCATTCGCCGTTCGGGGCGAAGGTGATGTCGTCCTCTGCACCCAGCGTCTCGGCCGAAAGGATCGGCAGGACGACGATGTCGGTCGGCAGGAGCGGGTTCGGCTCCGCGGTTTCCATGATGATGGTGTGGTCGTCCTCGGCCGTCATCGAGGTAATCGAGCTCATGTAGAGCGTGAAGGAGGAGGGCGAGTTCTGCACCAGCGGGATGCGGCAGAAGGTGTAGATCACGTCGTTGGCCGTGAAGGGCGTGCCGTCGTGGAAGGTCACGTCCTCGCGCAGCTCGAAGCGCCAGGTCGTGTCGTCGATCGCCTCCCACGAGGTCGCGAGCAGGGGCTCGAGCTCCTGCACGGCGTTCTGGCTGGTAAGCGGCTCGAAGATCGTCTGGAGCACCTGGTTGTTGGTGCTGAGCGAGTGGTATTGCGGATCGATCGATGTCGCCTCGGATTTCAGCCCGACGGTGAGATCCTGCGCCATCGCGGGGGCGAAGCCCGCCGCGGCCAGTCCGGCCAGCATGGGAAGTGCCACTGCCTTCATTTCGATGTCCTTCCTGTGGAATGTCTTTTTTTATCTCGGGCCCGAGGGAACCATGCGGCTCGGAACCAAATTCCTGGAATCACGCTATTATGCGTTAAACGAATGTCAATAAATTATGCTATGCTATTAACTCATAGGGTGCGCTCGAAGAGGGACCGGACGTGATCGAACGCGACAGCCCATCCGGCATAACGCTGCGGGAACTGCAGGTTCTTCAATCCCTTATCAGGAGCGGCACGACACTCAACGCGGCGCGGGAACTGGGCATCTCGCAATCCGCGGTGAGCCGCAGACTGTCCCAGCTTGAGCAAAGATTGGGCATGAAGCTGTTCGATCGGGCGGGCGGCGGTCTTGTCCCGACGGTCGAAGCGCTGTCGATCAACGAGCAGCTGCAGCCGGTCTTCGACACGATCGACCGGATCGCGCAGGGATCGGGGGCGGGCGGGCAGCCCCATGCGGGCAAGATCGGCATCGTCGCCCCGCCCACTATCGCGCATCGGTTCCTGCCACCGCTGATCGCGGAATTCGCCCGGAGCAACCCCGATCTGCACGTCGTCTTCGACGTCCTCGCGAGCGATGCGCTGATGACGGGGATCGCCGAGAGCCGCTTCGATATCGGTCTGACGGACACGGTGCCCGCGCATGACGGCATCCGGACGGAGCGGCTGATCTCGACCAGCGCCGTGTGCCTGCTGCCGCGCGGCCATCGCCTGACCGCCCGCGAGGAGATCCACGCGCAGGACCTCGCGGACGAGCCGTTCATCTCGCTGTCGCGGCGCCATTCGAGCCGGATGGTGGTGGACCGGCTGTTCGACCGCGAAGGGGTTCCGCGCAAGACGATCATGGAGGCCTCGACCAATGTCGCGACCGCCGAATTCGTGCGGGCGGGGCTGGGGGTGGCGCTGGTCAACCCGTTCCCGATCGTCGGTCAGCTGGGCGACGAGGTGGAGGTGCGGCCCTTCCTGCCCGAGATCCCCTGTTCGGTGAACTTCCTGTTCGCGGCGGCGCGGCCCCCGTCGGCGGCGACGCGGGCCTTCACGCTTGCGGTGCGCCATGCGATCGAGGCGGGCGGCTTCGGCAAGCGCGGCTGATCGAGAAGGTCTTTAAGTAGGATCTAGAACCTTCCATAAATTCGGTGGCGGAGACCGGGAGGGTCGTCCGCCATCGACACGCGCGGCCGGTCGGGCCGCCGGTTTCCCCCGGGGGGAGGAGCGGTCGCGCCGGGTGGGGCGGGCCGTCCCCGGGCGGAGCCGCCACGAGCCGCGCCGTCGGGACCATCCCACGACATCCTGCGGAGGAGGAGACCATGACGACACGCTGCACGAGCCCGCTCTGGGCGGCGATGCTGACGATCGCGGCTGGCGCGGTTCAGGCGCAGACCGAGATCAAGGTCGCCCGCGTCCAGCCAAGCGACGAGGAGGCCGCGTTCAACAGCGCGATGGCCGAGGCCTTCGAGGAGAGCCACCCCGGAACCGAGGTGGTGTTCGAATACTACGCGGGCGAAGCCTACAAGTCGAAGCTGATGACGCTGCTGCAATCGGAGGCGCGGCCCGACATCTTCTTCAGTTGGGGAGGGAAGACGCTGGTCGATCAGGTCGGTGCCGGGTTCACGCGGCCGATCGACGGTCTGGTGGGGGACGAGGTCCTCGCGACCTTTCCGCCGGCGGCGGTCGAGGCCTACAGGGTGAACGGGGATCTGGTGGGATTGCCGGTCTTCGCGCGGGCCGTGGTCCTCTGGACGAATACGGAGCTGACGGACCGGGCCGGGGTCGATCACACGGCGATCGGGACGTGGGACGAGTTTCTGGAAGCGGTCGGCGAGGTGAAGGCGGCAGGCATCACCCCCATCGTCGCGGGCGGGCAGGACAAGTGGCCGCTGCATTTCTGGTGGAGCTACCTGCTGCTGCGCGAAGGGGGGCCGGGGGTGGTCGCGGGCGCCATGGAAGGCGACGATTTCGAGAGCGAGGCCTTCGTCGCGGCGGGGCGGGACATGGCCGATCTGGTCGCGCTCGACCCGTTCCAGAAGGGGTTCATGGCGACCACGGCGGATTCGGCCAGCGGCTTCTTCGGCGACGGCGGCGGCGCGTTCCACCTGATGGGAGACTGGGAATACGCGGCCTCGAAGCAGCGTTCGACCAGCGGGGAGGGCGTTCCGGACAAGGATCTGGCCATCGTGACCTTCCCCGTGATCGAGGATCCGGTGATGCCGGGCGGCGAGGATGCGGTGCTGGGCGGCATCAACGGCTGGGCGGTCTCGAACACGGCCGACGACGCGGCGGTCGAGTTCCTGACCTTCATGCTGAGCCCCGAGAACCAGGCCCGCGCCGCCGAGGCGGAGGTCTATACGCCGATCGTGGAGGGCGCGGCCGAAAATCTGGTCAATCCGTTCTACCGCGAGATTTCGGGCCTGATCTCGGATGCGGGGCATTTCCAGGTGTTCCTCGATCAGCTTCTGGGGGTGTCCGTCGGGTCGACCGTGAACGACGTGTCGGCCGACCTGGCCCAGGGCACGATCTCGCCCGAGGACGGGGCGGCGGCGATCCAGGAGGCGTGGGACTTCCGCTGAGCCGGAAAGCGCGACGGGCGCGGCGTTCTACGGCGCCGCGCGGGTGCGAGGCGGCGGCCGGCCCCGGTTCGTCACCTTGGGCTGGCCTCTCGGCGGGCTACCAGTTGGCGATCGTGCCGTCGGGCAGGACCGCGTCGAGGGCTGGGACGATCTCGGGCTCGAACGGATGGCGCGCGGCGGCGGCCTCGTCGATCTCGAGCCCGTAGCCCGGCCCTTCGGGCACGGCCCAGCACCCGTCCTCGAGCGCGAGCGGGTGGGTGAAGATCTCGTCGAACCAGGGGACGAGGCCGACGGCTTCTTCCTGGATGACGAAATTCGGGGTGGCGACGTCGAAATGCAGCGCGACGGCACCGGCCACGGGGCCCATCGGATTGTGCGGCGCGATGCCCATATGACCCGCCTCGGCGATGGCCGCGATCCTGCGCCCGCCGGTCAGGCCGCCGCAATGGCTGAGATCGGGCTGGACATGCGCGACGCCCCCGTGGCGGGCGAGCTCGGCGAATTCGCCGGGCGTGAAGAGCCGCTCGCCCGTGGCGATGGGGCAGTCCACGCGGCGCGCGAGTTGGGCCATGGCGCGCGCGTCGCCGGGCTGGATCGGTTCCTCGACGAAGAGCGGGCGGATGGGCGCGATGACGTCGATGAAGGCCTTGGCCACGTCCGGCGAGGCGGGGCGGCCGTGGAAATCGGTCATGATGGCGATGTCGGGGCCCACCCGTTCGCGCACGGCGACCGCGAGCTTCTCGACATGGAGGAGGTCGGGCAGGGGGGCCTCGTGGGCGCAATAGGGCACGAAGCCGAGCTTCACCGCGCTGTATCCCATCGCGACCGTTTCCTCGACCGCGTCGCAGAAGGCGGGGATGTCGTCGGTGGCGACCTGTGCGCCGATCCGGGCGCGGCGCAGGTGGGTATAGACCCGCACGCGGTCGCGGACCCGCCCGCCCAGAAGCTGCCAGACCGGAACACCGAGATCCTTTGCCTTGATGTCCCAGAGCGCCTGGTCGATGGCCGAGACGGCGCTGAGGCCGATGGCGCCGAGCGGCCAGAAGCTGACCTTGGTGAGCTTGGCGAAGACATGTTCGATCCGGCGCGGGTCCTCGCCCAGAAGGAAGGGTTCGAGATCCTCGAGCGTGCCGAGGACGGCGCGGGTCTTCCATTCGAGGGTCGCCTCGCCCCAGCCGTGGAGCCCGGGCTGATCGGTCTCGACCTTCACGAAGATCCAGTTCCTGTGGATCGCGTTCACGACGATGGTTCTGATGCCGGTGATCTTCATGGGTGTCTCTCGGAAATGGGGTCGGGAACGGGCTGAGCGTCAGTTCAGGAGGGTGGGCAGAAGGCTGGAGATGCCGGGAATGAGGCAGATGAGCGCGATGGCCGCGAGCTGGGCCAGAAGGAACGGCACGAGCGCGCGGATGAGCGGGAACATCCCCACGCGGCCCACACGCATGACGACGAAGAGCACGACCCCCACCGGCGGCGTGACGAGGCCCATGGCAAGGGTCAGCATGATCACCATGCTCGCCTGCATCGGGTCGATCCCGAGATCGTAGACCACCGGCATCAGCAGCGGCGCGAAGATGAGGATCGCGGCGCCGATGTCGAGGAACGTGCCCAGCACCAGCATCAGCCCGGCCACCGCGAAGAGGAAGGCGATCGGATTGCCCTCGAAGAGGCCGGCCGCCGCGGTCACCCACGACGCGATGCCGAGCAGGTTGAGCGCGTAGGACAGGATCGTGGCCGCGGCCACCAGAAGGTAGATCGTGGCCGAGGTCCGCGCCGCGCGCAGGAACGACAGCCAGAGCCCCTCGAGTGTCATGGCGCGAAAGACGACCACCGACAGGAAGATCGCGTAGGCCACTGCCACGCCGCCGCCCTCGGTCGCGGTGTAGATCCCCGCGATCATGCCGCCGATGATGATGATCGGAAGCGTCACCACGGCCACCGCCTCGACCAGCATCCGCAGCGCGCCGTCGCGGGTCGGAGCCATGGGGCGCGGCTTCGGCACCGTGCCGCGGATCGCGCCGATGGCGACGACGACCGCGCAGGACGCGGCCATCAGCAGGCCCGGAAGGATGCCGGCGAGAAAGAGGTCGATGACGGAGAGCCCGGTCACGGCCGCCATGATGATGGCAAGGCCCGAGGGTGGGATGATCGGCCCGATGATGGAGGAGGCGACCGTAACGGCCGCGGAATATTCGCGGCTGTAGCCTTCCTTTGGCATCTCGTCGGTGAAGACCCGCCCGAGGGCCGCGGCATCGGCCACCGCCGAGCCGGAGATCCCGGCGAAGAGGACCGAGGTGCCGATATTGGCGAAGGCCGTCCCGCCGCGCAGCCAGCGGGTCGCGGCCGAGGCGATGGAGATGAGGCGGGCGGTGATGCCGCCCTGGCTCATGATCTCGGCGGCGAGGATGTAGAACGGCACGGCGAGAAAGACGAAGCTGTCCACCCCGGTGAAGAGCCGCGTGGCCGTGACGCTCATCGGAATGCCGGCGAGCCAGACGCCGAGCATGCCCGCGAGCCCCAGCGCGAAGGCCACGGGAATGCCCGCGAAGAGCAGGCAGAGCCCCAGTATGGCGACCCAGATCATCGCGCGGCCCCGGTGTCGTCCGCGCGCATGGCGTCGGTGACCGGGCCGTCGACCTCGGGCTCGAAGCCGGTGATCCAGCTGAGCGCGATCTGCACCAGCATGAGCGCCGCGCCCACGGGAAGGGCCGCGTAGGGGACGATCATCGGAATGCCGGAGGCGGGCGCGATCTGTGCCGCGTTCCTGAGCGCGAGGGGCAGCCCGTAAGCGAGGATGACCACGCAGAAGATCGCGGCGACCGAGTAGAGCGCGGATTTCACGAAGCGGGCGCGCGCGGGCGGCACCATCGTCTCGAGCGCCTCGATCCCCATATGCTCGACCCGGAAGATGCAGGCGACGCTGCCCAGCATCATCAGCCAGATCATCGAATAGCGCATGACCTCCTCGGTCCAGCTGAAGCCGGTGCCGAAGAAATACCGGCCGCCCACCTGCGTAAGATTGAGCAGCGTCACCGCGATCATCAGCAGGCCCGCGACGATTTCGGTGCTGCGGGCGAGCGCCCGCGCGATCAGGATGGCAATCCGCGTCATTTCCGCCCCCTCGGGTGATGCCGGCCCGCATGTCCCGGACCGCCGGTGCGGGACCGGCGAGCCGGACGACGGACGCGGTCAGCCGCCGTAGATCTCGGACTTGGTCCGGTCGACCGTCTCGATCAGTCGGTCGACGAGGTCGTCGCCCACGTTCTCGCGGATGAACTCCAGCACCGGCGGCTGCGTGATCTCCTTGAAGGCGGCCTTCTCGTCGGGGGTGGAGACGTGGATCTCCATGCCGAGTTCGTCCTCGAGCTGGCGGCTGAAGCGCCAGTCGCCTTCGGTCTTCTGGAGGTTCTCGGTCCAGGCCATCAGCATCGCGGCATCCTGGATCACCTGCTGGTGTCCCGGATCGAGCGAGGTGAACCAGTCGTCGTTGGCGATGATGACGTGGAGGCCGAACGTGTGTTCGTTGAGGGTGTAGTAGCGCTGCACCTCGCCATGACCGCCGCCATAGACGACCGCGGGCGGATTCTCCTGTCCGTCGACCACGCCCTGGCGCAGGGCCATGACGACCTCGGCCCCGCTGATCGGCACCGCCGTCGCGCCGAGCGCGTTGACGAGCTCCATGTAGACGGGGCTTTCCATCGTGCGGATCTTGAGCCCCTCCATGTCGGACGGGTCGATCAGCGGACGGACGTTGTTGGTGAAGGAGCGGAAGCCGTTCTGCGAGAAGGCGAGCGCGCGGATGCCCGTCGTCGCGAGGATGTCGTCCTTCATGTCCTCGGCGAAGTCGCTTTCGAGGACCTTCCAGGCCACGGGGGCGGATTCGAAGAGGTAGGGAATCGACCAGACCTGCATGGGCGGGTAGAAGCCGCTCATCGCGCCGTCGGCGGGGAAGCTGAGCTCGAGACTGCCTTGCTGGACCATCTCGATCATCTCGCGTTCGCCGCCCAGCTGGTTGTTGGGAAAGAGCCGGACGGTGATGTCGCCGTTGGTCTTGAACTCGACATATTCCTTGAAGCGGACGAGGGCGTTGTATTCCGGGAAATCGCCCTCGGGGATGCCGATGCCGAACTTGATCTCCTCGGTATGCGACGCCCCGGCGATGCAGGTGGCCGCGACGAGTATCGCGGCGCTGAAAGCGCTCTTGGTGGTCATGGGTTCCTCCTCCCTCTGGTGGCAACGGCCGGCGCGGGGTGTGGCCCCCGTTCGATGGCGGTGCGTTGCCAGTGCAGGCCTTGTGGCGCTACATGAAGCACGGTGACGCCTTCTAGATCATATGTAAAGAGAGATCACGCCTTGGACATTTCACGCGACGCCGCGGCGGGGCCCGCGCGCAGGCATCTCGATCTGAGGATCCCGACGGAATTCGCCTCGCCGCTGCCCACGGGGGCGGCCAAGCGCACGGTCGAGGTGCTGGGCCACCGCATCGCCAACGACGCCTATCCGCCGGGCGAGGTCATGCCGACCGAGGAGGAGCTGGCGGCCTCGCTCGGGGTCAGCCGGGCGACGATCCGCGACGCGATCAAGGTGCTGTCGGGAAAGGGTCTGGTGCGGACCGCACGGCGATACGGGACGCGGGTGCGGCCGATCGAGGAGTGGAATTTCCTCGACGGAGACGTGGTGGAATGGCACGACCCGGCCCATCCGCGGATCAGGCGGATCTTTGCGGAGACGACCGAGCTTCGATCGGCGATCGAGCCAGCGGCCGCGGCCCTCGCCGCACTGCGGGCGACACCGGATCAGCTGCGCGAGCTGAGTGCGGCCGCGCGGGCGATCCATCCCGGCCACGTGGATATCCAGGCGCTGTTCGCGGCCGATTGCCAGTTCCACGTCACGCTGCTCGACATGACGGGCAACAACGTGATGCGGCAGATGCGGCAGATCATCCTGACGATGCTGCGCGTGTCCTATGAGTTCGGCGTGGTCAATCCCGACACCGAGGATGTGAGCCGCGAGGGGCATATCGCCGTCGCGGACGCCATCGCGGCGCGCGACCCCGAGGCCGCGCGGACCGCGATGGAGGCGATGCTCGACCGGAACCGGTCCATCGCCGAGGATTACTGGCTGAAGGCGTGAGAGCAGGGCGTCCCGCCGCTGCGATCGCGGATCGGCGGGGGGCCGGTCAGCCTTCGACGGGGAGGCCTGCGGCCTTCCAGCCGCCGATCCCGCCCTCGATCAGATCGGCGTCGTAGCCCATCCGGCCGAGCGTGTCGGCGGCCAGCGCCGCGCGGCCGCCGGAGGCGCAGAGCACGTGGATGCGGGCCCCTTCGGGCAGATCGGTCAGGCGCGGATCGGCGGTGGGCGCGGTGGCGTCTGCGCGCGTCTCGAGCACCCCGCGGGGGATATGATGCGCGCCCGCGACGCGGCCGTTCGTCTCGAGCTCGGCGGGTTCGCGCACGTCGAGGATGAGGTCGCCCTTCGCCGCGCCCTCCCGGGCGTTTTCGGGCGAGACCGCCGAGATGCGGCTGCGGGCCTCGGCGACGAGATCCTTCATAGTGAGAGGCATTGCGGGGTCTCCTCAGAAACGGTTCACGGGAAGCTTGAGATAGACATGGCCATCCGCCTCGGCGGGGGGAAGGCGTCCGCCGCGAAGATTGACCTGGAGGGCTGCGAGCATCCGGTCGGGCAGGGGAAGAATGGCGTCGCGCTCCTCCCGGAGGGCGATCCAGTCCTCGCGGATGGTGCCGTCTCTCACGTGGCGGTTGCGGGCGCGATGCTCGGCGACCGTCGCCTCACATTCGGGGGTGTCGCGATCCTCGGAGCCGTAATCGTGATCGACGAAGAGCCGCGTCCCGGGCGGGAGGGAGAGGATGTCGGAGATGCTGTCCCAGAGATCGGCCGCGCTGCCGCCTGGGAAATCGGCACGCGCCGTGCCGGTATCGGGCTGCATCAGCGTGTCGTGGACGAAGGCCGCATCGCCGCAATGATAGGTGATCGAGCCCAGCGTATGGCCGGGCGAAAGCGTCACCCGCATCGTCAGCTCGCCGAGCGCGAAGGTGTCGCCCGCCGCGAAGAGCCGGTCGAAATCGCGGTCGGGATCGAAGGCGTCGGGCAGGTTGTAGAGATCGGCCCAAAGGCGGGCGATGTCGCGGACCTTCTCGCCGATGGCGTTGGGCGCGCCGGTGCGGTCCCTCAGCCGGGCGGAGGCCATGACGTGATCGGCATGGGGATGCGTGTCGAGCACCCAGGCGACCTCGAGCCCGTTCTCATGCACGAGGTCGAGCGCCTGGTCCATGCTCCGGCTCGAGAAGCGGGCGCTCCTGGGGTCGAGGTTCCAGACCACGTCGATCAGCGCGGCCTTTCGCGTGGCGGGATCGGCGCAGACATACTGGATCGATCCGGTATCGGGCTCGTAAAGACCCCAGACATCCGGGCTTTCGGCCCCGCGCGAGGGCGAATGGCGGACGATCGGGCGGTGCGACGACGTGCTCATCGGAAGGCCTCTTTCGGTGCCAGGATGGGGAGCGATCGGGCCCGCGCGCCGATCCAGAGCCCGGCGAGCATGGCGGGCAGGAAGACCAGCGTGCCGGGGGCCAGAAGCGGCAGGGCCGTCCAGGCGGGGCCGGGGCAGAAGCCGCCGATCCCCCAGCCGATGCCGAAGAGCGACGCGCCGAGGATCAGCGGGGTGTCGATGCGGACGCGGCCGGGGATTTCGAACCGGGGCTCGAAGGCGGGGGCGGGCCGACGCCAGACGATGCGGTAGCCGATGAAGGCGGTGATCGTCGCACCCGCCATGACGAAGGCGAGGCTCGGGTCCCACGGGCCCGCGAGGTCGAGGAAGTTCAGGACCTTGGCGGGGTCCGACATGCCGGAGACGACGAGGCCGAGGCCGAAGACCAGCCCGGAGAGGAAGCCCAACAGCGTCCGCATCGTCAGAAGCCCCCCAGGACGTGGCGCAGGACGAAGACGGTCGCGAACCCGGCGGCCATGAACGTCGCCACGGCCGCCAGAGAGCGCCGCGACAGCCGCGCGAGCCCGCAGACCCCGTGCCCCGAGGTGCAGCCCGAGCCGAGCGCGGTGCCTGTCCCCACGAGGAGACCCGCAAGCGCCATGCCGGGAAGCGATGGGGGGAGCGTCTGCGTGACGGTCGCGCCCATGAGGGCAAGGACGAGCGGGGCCGCCACGAGCCCCAGGACGAAGGCGATCCGCCAGTCCCGGTCCCCGGCCGCGCCGGGCATCCGCAGCAACGCGCCGAGGCTGGCCGAGGTGATCCCCGAAATCCCGGCGATCCGGCCGAAAAGGCCCATGACCATCACGGCGGCGAGGCCGATCAGGATGCCGCCCCCGAGAGAGGCCCAGGGCGTGAAGGCGGTCGCGGTTCCGGTATCCATCCTCGTCCTCCTGTCGCGATCGGGCTTGCCCCGGATCGGTACGGGGGATATGTATTAGAGCATGCTAAATCAGTCAATGCTAATATGACCGGAATCGACACGGAAGGCTCCCTTGCCCTGCTGAGGGAGCGGGCGGATCACGTGGCCGCGAAGCTGTCGCTTGTCGCCAATGCGAAGCGGTTGCTGATCCTGTGCGAGCTTTCCAAGGGGGAGCGGTCTGTGGGGTCGCTCCAGTCGGCCGTGGGGCTGGGGCAATCCGCGCTGAGCCAGCACCTCGCGCGGCTGCGCGAGGCCGGGATGGTCGAGACCCGGCGCGAGGGCCAGACGATCCATTACCGGATCGGCGATCCCGATCTCGAGGTGCTGATGGCCGCCCTCTACGAGGCGTTCTGCAAGGAGCGCTGAGGGCGGCTCATGCCGTGGCGCGCAGGCCGGTGATGAGCGTGTGGAGCACCTCGCGCAGGTTGGCCTCGACCTCGTCCGCTTCGGCGTTGAGATGCATGAGCACCAGTCGCGGATGGTCGAAGCCGAACATGGCGAGTTGCACCAGCCGCGCGGCATGGGTCGGATCGGCCAGATCCGGGATCGCCTGCACCAGAAGCACCGCGATCTGATCGCGCCAGATCGTCTTGTGGCGCTGCACGACCTCGCGCAGCCGGTCGGAGGCCTGACAATAGGCCTGGTAGAGTTCGGGATCCTTCACCGCCGCTTCGCGTTTCAGGCGAAAGCGCTGGATGAGCCACGCCTCCAGACGTTCTTCGGGTGTGCCGGGGCCTGTGACGGCGGCGCGCAGGTCGTCCTGCGAGACGTCGAGCCAATGGCCCACCACGGCATCGAGGATGTCCTCCTTGCCCGAAAAGTGGGAATAGAGCGCCGCATGGCTCACGCCGAGTTCGGCCGCGATGTCGGTGACGCGCAGCTTGGCGTAGCCCGCGGCCTTGATGCGCCGGTTGGCGACCTCGATCGCGCGGCGTCTGAGCTCTTCCGGGGCCAGTCCCGTTCGCGGCATGGCGGTATCCCTCTGGTCACATGGCTTTGCGGATTGCTCTTTCCTACAACTTACATATTTTGTAAATTGTAATATCCGTTCCGATACAGGTGTGCTTCATGGGTTCCCTTCTCAAGGACCGTCGCGCCGTCGCATTGCTGCTCGCCGCGACGCTGACGGTCATGTCCAATTCGATCATCAGCCCCGGCCTTCCGGGGATCGCGTCCTATTTCTCGACCACGCCCAATGCGGACCTTCTGACCCGCCTGTTGATCACGGCCCCGTCGCTGACGGTCGCGTTGACGGCCCCCTTCGCGGGGTTCTTCGTCGACCGGATGGGCCGCAAGACCATGCTCATCACCGGTGCGGCGCTTTTCGGCGCGGCCGGCAGTTCGGGGCTCTGGGCGCCGACGCTGCCGATCCTGCTGGGCACGCGGCTCGTCCTCGGGGTGGGGGTCGCCATGCTGATGACGGCGATGACCGCGCTGGTGGCGCAGTTCTTCCACGGGGCCGAGCGCGGCCGGTTCATGGCGATGCAGATGACCTTCATCAATTTCGGTGGACTGGTCTTCATCGCGGTGGCGGGGCAGCTCGCCAACATGTCGTCCTTCTATCCGTTCGGGCTCTACCTCGTGGGGCTGGTCTATCTTCCGATCCTCTATGCCTGCCTGCAGGAGCCGAAGGGCGGAGCCGCGGCCGTGACGGATCACGCCGACGATGCGGGGCAGGAGGGCTGGCAGATGGTGCTGGGCCTCGGCCTCGTCCTGCTGGCGCTGACATTCGCGACCTTCTACATCCTGCCGACGCAGATCGCGTTCTACCTTGCGCAGCTTGGCCATACGGATCCGAGCACGGCCGCGCTGATGATGGTCTGCGTGACCTTCGCGGCGGGCGCGATCTCGATCGTCTATCCGAAGCTGCGGGTGGCGCTCGGTCGTGGGGGCGTGCTCGGGGCGGGGTTCGCGCTGCTGGCCGCGGGCTTCCTGCTGATGAGCTATGCCGAGCCGGTCCCGGTGATCGCGGCGGCATCGCTTCTCGTGGGGATGGGGCCGGGGCTGATCGTGCCGACGCTGCTGAGCTCGACGCTCGACGCGGTGCCGGCGCGCCATCACGGCATGGCGTCGGGCGCGCTGACCTTCAGCCTCTTCATCGGGCAGTTCATCTCGCCGATCCTGACGCAGCCGCTGATCGAGGCGGGCGGGTTCCACCTCGCCTTCATGACCTTCGCGGCCGCCGCACTCGCCGGTGCGGCGATCGCGGTCTCGATCTTCCGCGAGCGGGGCGCGCAGCTCGCCCGGGCCTGAGCGTGTCCCGCGGGCCACGCGGACGGGCGATGCGACGGATCGCCCGACCATGGCGCGCTTGCTAGGGCGGATCTTTCCCGGCAAGCATTCCCCACGCGTCGACGGGACGGAGCGGCGCAGGGGAGGATACGAATGACGAGCACGACGACGATGGATCGCGGGGGCGGCTGGCTCTCGCGCGAGAGGATTGTGGCCGGGCCGGGCTTCAACAGGTGGCTCGTGCCGCCGGCGGCGCTCTGCGTGCATCTGTGCATCGGGCAGGTCTATGCCTTCTCGGTGTTCAACGAGCCGATGACGCGGCTGATCGGCGGGGCGGAATCGGCGCCCGGAGACTGGTCGATTCCGGCGGTGGGCTGGATCTTCTCGATCTCGATCGTGTTCCTCGGGCTCGCGGCCGCGTTCGGCGGCACCTGGGTCGAGCGGGTCGGCCCGCGCAAGACGATGGCGACGGCCGCGGCGCTGTTCGGCGGGGGCTTCGTCGTGGCGTCGGTGGGCATCCTGTGGCACCAGCTCTGGCTCGTCTATCTGGGATACGGCGTGCTCGGTGGGTGCGGGCTGGGGCTTGGCTACATCTCGCCCGTCAAGACGCTGATGACGTGGTTCCCGGACCGTCCGGGCATGGCCACGGGAATGGCGATCATGGGGTTCGGGGGTGGCGCGTTCATCGCCTCGCCGCTGTCGGTCTTCCTCATGGCGCAGGTGGGCGTCGCGGGCGCGTTCCTGGCGCTCGGGATCATCTATTTCGCCTACATGATGGTGGGGGCCACCATCGTGCGCGTGCCCGACGAAGGCTGGAAGCCCGAAGGCTACGAGCCGCCCAGGACGTCGAGCCGGATGATGACGACGGCGCATGTCCATGTCGACGAGGCCATGAAGACGCGGCAGTTCTGGCTGCTCTGGGGGGTTCTCTGTCTCAACGTGACGGCGGGGATCGGGGTTCTGGGCCAGGCCTCGCTGATGATCCAGGAGATGTTCCCGGGCGCGATCACGGCGGCCGCCGCGGCGGGCTTCGTCGGGCTTCTGAGCCTCTTCAACATGCTGGGACGGTTCTTCTGGGCGTCGACCTCGGACTATATCGGGCGCAAGACCACCTACATGATCTTCTTCGCGCTCGGCATCGTGCTCTACGCGGCGGTGCCGTGGACGGGAAATGTCGGGTCGGTCTTCCTGTTCGTCGTGTTCTACGCGGTGATCCTGTCGATGTATGGCGGCGGATTCGCGACGATCCCGGCCTATCTCAGGGACGTGTTCGGGACGAAATACGTCGGCGCGATCCACGGGCGTCTGCTGACCGCGTGGTCGGTGGCGGGCGTGCTGGGTCCGGTCCTCGTCAACTATATCCGCGAGTTCCAGATCAATTCGGGCGTGGCGCCGGCCGATGCCTACACGGTCACGATGTACATCATGGCCGGGCTTTTGGCCGTGGGCTTCGTGCTCAACTTCCTGATGGGTCCGGTGGACGAGAAGCACCACCTGCCCGCCGACGCCAAGACCGCCTGAGGAGGATCAGACATGTCCGAGAGCAATACCACGAGCACCGCGACGATCGCGCTGGCCTGGGCCTTTGTCGGCATCCCGCTTCTCTGGGGGGTGGTGATGACGCTGATCCGGGCCTCGGCGCTCTTCACGTGAACGGGAGCCCCCGCCGATTGCGCAGGCGGGGGCGACTGACTAGGCTCAATTTACAATCGCTTCGGGCGGGGCGGGAGCCTGTCCGACGCGGACGGTCATCGAGGGAGGAGAGATGACGCAACCCAGTGTGACCGAGGTCGCGGCTGCCGTGGACGAGATCGTCCGCGCCCACGCCACGAAGGAGGGGCCGCTGCTGCCGATCCTGCACGACGTGCAGGCGCGGTTCGGCCACATCCCCGAGACGGCGATGCAGCCCATCGCCGAGGCGCTGAACATCGGCCGGGCCGAAGTGCACGGCGTCGTCAGCTTCTACCACGATTTCCATACCGAGCCGCGCGGCCGGCACATCGTGAGGGTCTGCCGGTCCGAGGCGTGCCAGGCGCGCGGTGGCCTCGCCGTCGAGGAAGGGGCGCAGCGCGCCCTCGGGCTCGGCTGGAACGAGACGAGCGCGGATGGCCGTGTGACGCTCGAGGCGGTCTATTGCCTCGGCCTCTGCGCGAGCGGACCCAACGCGACGATCGACGATCGCCCCGCAGGACGGCTTGATGCCGACCGGATCGCGGGCCTCTTGTCGGAGCTCGGCTGATGGCGGGGCTCGGGGGCGTGACCCGGATCTTCGTGCCGGGCGACATGGCGGCGCGGTCGCTGGGGGCCGATGCGGTGGCCGACGCGATCGCGGCGCGCACCGATATCCGGCTGACGCGGACCGGCACGCGGGGGATGATCTTCCTCGAGCCGCTGGTCGAGATGGAGCGCGACGGAGTGCGCCATGCCTTCGGACCCGTCGAGGCACACGAGGTCGAGGCGCTGCTCGCCGATCCCGACGCGCATCCCAAGGCGCTGGGTCCGGTGGACGAGATCGACTGGATGCGGCTGCAGACGCGGCTGACCTATGCGCGCTGCGGCGTGATCGACCCGCTGGATCTGCGGGAGTACGAGGCGCATGGGGGGCTGAAGGGCCTGAGAAACGCCATCCGGTCCGGGCGTCGGGCGATCCTCGACGAGGTGACGGCTTCGGGCCTGCGCGGACGCGGCGGAGCGGGGTTCCCGACGGGCATCAAGTGGACGACCGTCGCCAATGCCGAAGGCCCCCGGAAATACATCGTGGCCAATGCCGACGAGGGGGACAGCGGCACCTTTGCCGATCGCATCATCATGGAGGGCGATCCCTTCACGCTGATCGAGGGGATGGCGATCGCCGGCCTCGCGACGGGGGCGGAGCAGGGCTATGTCTATCTGAGGAGCGAATATCCCGACGCGATCCGCGTGATGCAGGACGCCGTCGCAATCGCAAGGTCGAACGGCGTGCTCGGGCGCGACATTCTCGGATCGGGGCAGGCCTTCGACATGGAGATCCGCGTGGGCGCGGGGGCCTATGTCTGCGGCGAGGAGACGTCGCTGTTGAACAGCCTCGAGGGCAAGCGCGGCGTGGTCCGTGCGAAGCCCCCGCTTCCGGCGCTCGAGGGATTCATGGGGCGGCCTACGGTGGTCAACAACGTCGTAAGCCTCGCCACCGTGCCCTATATCCTGGCCGAGGGTGGCGAGACCTATGCCGCGCACGGCATCGGCAAATCGCGCGGCACGATCCCGTTGCAGATCGCGGGCAACGTGAAGTTCGGCGGGCTCTTCGAGATCGCCTTCGGCATGACGCTGGGCGAGATCGTCGACACGATCGGCGGCGGCACGGCGTCGGGCCGCCCGGTGCGCGCGGTGCAGGTGGGCGGGCCGCTCGGGGCGTATTTCCCGCGCGAGCTCTTCGACACGCCGTTCGGATACGAGGATTTCTCGTCGAAGAGCGGCCTGATCGGCCATGCGGGGATCGTCGTCTTCGACGATACCGTCGACATGGGCGAGATGGCGCGCTTCGCCATGGAGTTCTGCGCGATCGAGAGCTGCGGCAAGTGCACGCCCTGCCGCATCGGCGCGGTGCGCGGCGTCGAGACGATCGACCGCATCCGCGCGGGCGATGCGGAGGCGACCGAGCTTCTGACGGATCTGTGCGAGACGATGACGGCGGGCTCGCTCTGCGCGCTCGGCGGCTTCACGCCCTACCCGGTGATGAGCGCGTTGCGCCATTTCCCGGACGACTTCCATCCCGCATCCCGAAGGGAGGCCGCAGAATGACCATTCCCCTGTCCCGCAGCACGGATCACGGCACCAAGCGCGGCACGTCCGAGACGATGGTGACGCTCACCGTCGACGGCGCGCAGGTCACGGTGCCCGCCGGAACCTCGATCATGCGCGCGGCCTCGGAGGCCTCGATCCAGGTGCCGAAGCTCTGTGCGACCGACATGCTCGACGCGTTCGGGTCCTGCAGGCTCTGTCTGGTCGAGATCGAAGGCCGCAACGGCACGCCGTCGTCCTGCACCACGCCCGTCGCCGAAGGGATGGTGGTGCGCACGCAGACCGACCGGCTGAAGAAGCTGCGCAAGGGGGTGATGGAGCTCTATATTTCCGACCATCCGCTCGACTGCCTGACCTGCGCCGCGAACGGCGATTGCGAGCTTCAGGACATGGCGGGGGCCGTGGGCCTGCGCGACGTGCGCTATGACAGCGTGGCCGAGAAGGGCACGCATTTCCAGATCCGCAACACGGCCGGAGAGCACAACCCGTTCTACATGCCGAAGGATACGTCGAACCCCTATTTCGACTACGACCCGTCGAAATGCATCGTCTGCTCGCGCTGCGTGCGGGCCTGCGAGGAGGTGCAGGGCACCTTCGCGCTAACCATCGCGGGGCGCGGCTGGGACAGCCGGGTCTCGGCGGGCACGTCGCTCGACGACATGCTGTCGTCGGATTGCGTCTCCTGCGGGGCCTGCGTGCAGGCCTGCCCGACCGCGACGCTGGTGGAAAAGAGCGTGGTCGAGATCGGCACGCCCGAACGCAGCGTGGTGACGACCTGCGCCTATTGCGGCGTGGGATGTTCGTTCGAGGCGCAGATGCGCGGCGACGAGCTGGTGCGCATGGTGCCCTACAAGGACGGCAAGGCCAATCGCGGCCATTCCTGCGTCAAGGGCCGCTTCGCCTATGGCTATGCCGAACATTCGGACCGCATCCTGTCGCCGATGATCCGCGACCGCATCGACGAGCCATGGCGCGAGGTCTCGTGGGAGGAGGCGCTCGGGTTCGCGGCGAAACGCCTCAAGGGCATCCAGGCCGAGAAGGGTCGCCGCTCGATCGGTGTCATCACCTCGAGCCGCTGCACGAACGAGGAGACCTACCTGGTCCAGAAGCTCGCGCGGGGCGTGTTCCTCAACAACAATACCGATACATGCGCGCGGGTCTGTCATTCGCCGACCGGCTATGGCCTCGGGCAGACCTACGGCACATCGGCCGGAACGCAGGATTTCGACTCGGTCGAACAGACGGACGTGGTGCTGGTGATCGGGGCCAACCCGACCGACGGGCATCCGGTCTTTGCCAGCCGCCTGAAGAAACGTCTGCGGCAGGGCGCGAAGCTGATCGTCGTGGACCCGCGGCGCATCGATCTGGTCAAGACGCCGCATGTCGAGGCGGCCCATCACCTGCCGCTCAGGCCCGGAACCAACGTCGCCGTCGTCTCGGCGATGGCGCATGTCATCGTGACGGAGGGGCTGCAGAACCAGGCCTATATCGACGCGCGCTGCGATACCGACGCCTATGCCGATTACGCGGAGTTCATCGCCGATCCGCGTCATTCGCCCGAAGCGACCGAAGCCATCACCGGCGTTCCGGCCGAAACGCTGCGGCAGGCCGCGCGCCTCTATGCGACCGGGGGACGGGCGGCGATCTATTACGGGCTGGGCGTGACCGAGCACAGCCAGGGCTCGACCACCGTCATCGGGATCGCGAACCTCGCCATGCTGACCGGCAACGTCGGGATCGAGGGCGCGGGGGTGAACCCGCTGAGGGGCCAGAACAACGTGCAGGGCTCGTGCGACATGGGGTCCTTCCCGCACGAGCTGCCGGGCTATCGGCACGTGAAGAACGCCGATGTGCGCGAAATCTTCGAGAGCCGCTGGGGCGTGGAGATCGACCCCGAGCCGGGCCTCCGGATCCCCAACATGTTCGACGCCGCGCTGGAGGGGTCGTTCGGCGGGCTCTACTGCCAGGGCGAGGACATCGTTCAATCCGACCCGGACACGAGCCACGTGGTCGCGGCGCTTTCGGCGATGGATTGCGTGATCGTGCAGGACCTCTTCCTCAACGAGACGTCGAACTACGCGCATGTCTTCCTGCCGGGGTCGTCCTTCCTCGAAAAGGACGGGACCTTCACCAATGCCGAACGGCGGATCAACCGGGTGCGCCGCGTGATGGCCCCCCGCGCGACCTATGCCGACTGGGAGGTGACGCAGATGCTCGCCGCCGCGATGGGCACCGATTGGGGCTATACCCACCCGAGCGAGGTCATGGCCGAGATCGCGGCGACGACGCCGTCCTTCGCGGGCGTGACCTACGATCTTCTGGAGGAGAAGGGATCGGTCCAGTGGCCCTGCAACGAGGCGCATCCTGAGGGTACGCCGATGATGCATGTGGATGGCTTCGTGCGCGGCAAGGGGCGGTTCATCCGCACCGATTATGTCGCGACCGAGGAGCGCAGCGGGCCGCGATATCCGCTGCTGCTGACGACGGGCCGCATCCTGTCGCAATACAATGTGGGCGCACAGACCCGGCGCACGGCGAATGTCGTCTGGCACGACGAGGACGTGCTCGAGATCCATCCCCACGATGCCGAGACCCGCGGCGTCAGGGACGGCGACTGGGTGCGGATCGCGTCCCGCGCGGGGGCGACGACGCTGCGGGCGAAGATCACCGACCGGGTGTCGCCGGGCGTGGTCTACACGACCTTCCATCATCCCGACACGCAGGCCAACGTCGTCACGACCGACAATTCGGACTGGGCGACGAACTGTCCCGAATACAAGGTGACGGCGGTGCAGGTCGCGCCCTCGAACGGGCCGAGCGACTGGCAGGAAAGCTATTCCGACCACGCGGATGCGGCCCGGCGCATCACTCACGCGGCCGAATAGGGAGGGAGGCATGCGACCCGAAAAGCTCGTCGGCATGGCGAACCAGATCAGCCTCTTCATGGAGAGCAAGGCGGATGAAACCGAGGCCTTGGAGGGGCTTGCCGCGCATATCAACGATTTCTGGGACCCGCGGATGCGGCGGCAATTCCTCGATGCGCTCTCTGCGCATGACAACCTGCCGGCGCGCGACCTAGTGCGGCGGGCGGTGCCGCTGATCCGTATGCCGGAGGAGGCTTCGGGCGACCGGCCCGGTGCCCCGAAATCGCCGGTCGGATCGGAGCCGATCAGCCCCGCGCATCGCGACTGAGCGCGCGGGGCTGGCGGTCTCAGACGGCGGTGAAGCCGCCGTCGATCGGAAGCATGACGCCCGAGATCATCGACGCGCCGTCCGACAGCAGGAAGACGATCGGGGCGGCGATCTCGTCCTCGGTCGCCCACCGCCCGAGCGGCATCGTCTCGAGGAACGGCCCCTGCACATCGGGGCGGCCCCAGTACCATGCCGACATCGGGGTCATCACCACGGTGGGGTTCACGCTGTTGACGCGGATGCCGTATTGCCCGAGCTCCAGTGCCGAGACGCGCGTGATGTTGTCGAGTGCGGCCTTGGACGATCCGTAGGAGATGTGCCCGCGCAATCCTACGAGCGAGGCCTGGCTCGAGACGTTGACGATTGCGCCGCCCTTGCCCAGCCGGATCATCGAGGCAGAGGCGTATTTCGTCACCAGAAGCGCGCCGCGCGCATTGATCGAGATGACCTTGTCGAAGACGGAGATATCGGTCTCCATCGGCGTCGCGATCTCTCCGCCGAACCCGCCGCAATTGACGACACCGTAGAGGTCGAGATCGGCCAGCGCCTCGCGGATGCTGTCCTCCTCCTCGAGCTCGAAGGCGACGGTGCGGCAGCCCGTCTCGCCCGTGAGCGCGGCGAGCGCCTCCTCGTTGCGGCCCCCGGCGATCACGTCCCAGCCCGCGGCGCGAAGCTGGCGCACCGTCGCCCCGCCGATGCCGCCGCTCGCCCCGGTGACCAGGATGGCGCCCTTGTCGGATCCGTTCATTGTCTGTCCTCTTCCTTGATGAGGTATCCGGCCGCGCCGGTCTCCTGCAGGGTGATGTCGGCAGCACGCGAATGACCGAGAACGGTCAGACCGTTGCGCATGTCGTTGCCGTCGACGCGGGCGGGGATCTCGGCCTCGGGGATGGCGAAGCCGCGCCAGCGCTCGATCAGGCGGCGTCGGAGTTCGGCCTCGGGGACGTCGAGCGCGATCGTGAGATCGAAGAGCGGGGCGAGCGCGCTCCAGCCGGGCCGGTCGAGCAGGAGGTAGTTGCCCTCGACGATCAGCGTGTCGATGCCGGGGTCGATGAGCCGCGCGGCGTTGCGCGAAATCTCCAGCCTGCGGTCGAAGACGGGCACGGCGATCTCGCCCTCGTCGTTGCGGCGCAGACGGCCGACGAGATGCACGAGGCCCGCGACATCGAAGGTTTCGGGCGCGCCCTTGCGCGCGCGCAGGCCGCGCGCGTCGAGGATCGCGTCGTCGTGGTGGAAGCCGTCCATCGGCAGGATCGCGACCTGCGCCCCGCGATCCGCCAGCGCATCGCGCAGCGTTTCGGCGAAGGTGGACTTGCCCGATCCGGGCGGGCCCATCACGGCGACGATGCGGCGCGAGGCGCCCCCGGGTGTAAGGATCCGCTCGACAAGGGCGGCGGGAATGTCCTGCGGTCCAGTCGTCATGCCATCCCCGCCGCGCGGTAGTATCGCGACACGCATTTCAGGACGTGCCGTTCGATCAGGGTGTCGGGGTCGCGGGGAATGTCGCCGAAATCGAGTGCGCCGAATTCCTGCGAGATCAGCGTTTCCGGGATCTCTGTGGCCCGGAGGTTGGCAAGGAGGGTGGAGAGCGCCTCGGCCACGGCGGGATCGGTCCAGTAATAGCGGATCCGGTCGCTGTAGCTATAGCCGCGCAGGAGGGCGAGATCGGACGGCGTGCCCTTGTAATGGTCGCGCCAGTGCCGGTCGTTCCGGTCCATACGGTCCGCGATCACCTCGCGGAGGCGAGACGGGCGCAACGGTTCGAGCAGCGCCTCGATCCGGGCGAGCGCGAAAATGGCCTCGCGGAAGCGGAAGGTGAGTTCGGGGCCGACCTTCAGAAACGCGAAATGCCGTTCAACCAGCGACCGGAGTGCGGCATCCGGTTGGTAATCCGTGGAATGCGCCTCGAAACAGAGGCCGGGCTGGTTGCGGAGCGCCGCGACGAGCGGGTCAGCGGCTTCGGTATCGAAGCGGTAGACGGAACTGTGGCCGAAATCGACGCCCGGCTGGACCACGACGCCCGCGATCCTTTCCCATGCCGCGTCGAGCCCGCGCGCCGCGAAGGCGGCGCGGTGCGTCTCGATCGTGTCGGCGAGGCGGTCGGGGGAGGTCACGTCGAGCGCGTCGGGCTCCTCCGTCTCGCCACCGGGGATCGGCACCTCGGTCCCGATGACATAGACGAGCTGCGAGGGGTCGGGGGCGTGATCCTCGGCGATGCGGCAGAGATCGGCGGCACGGGCGGCGATTGTGGCGAAATCGGGCGGAGCCTCGCCGCCGAGCGGCATGGAGGCGTCGAGATGGATCTTGCGGAACCCGGCCTCGACGTAGAGGCGGACAAGATCGCGGGCCTTGGCCATGGCGACGGCATCGGGCTCTCCGCGCCAAGGATTGGGGCCGAGATGGTCGCCGCCGAGCACGAGGCGATCGAAGGGCACGCCGGCCTCCGCAGCCATGGTAGTAAGCCACGCCACGAAATCGGCGGGCATCATGCCGGTGTAACCGCCGTCTTGATTTACCTGATTGCAGGTTGCCTCGACGATCGCGGGCAGGCCGGTGCGCGCCGCGTGTGCGAGGACCGTGCGCAGGACATGTTCGTTGGCGGTACAGAAGCACGGCACCCCGATCGCCGAACCGGCCCGATTGCCCGCGAGGATCGAGGCGAGGTCGGTCATGCCGCGTTTCCCCTATGCCCGGCGAGGAAGCGGTCGATCTCCTCCGGGGTGGAATTGCCTTCCATCGGCCCGCGACGGGTGACGGCGATGGCCCCGGCCGCATTGGCGAGGCGACCGGCCTCCAGGGCCGAGGCACCGCCGGTCAGGGCCGCGACGAAGGTTCCGCAGAAGCAATCGCCTGCCCCGGTGGGGTCGCGTTCCTCGACGGCGTGTCCGGGCAGGTCGTACCGCGTGCCGCCGGCGAAGATCGTGGCCCCCTCGGCCCCGCGCTTGAGCGCGACGATGCGGGCTCCGGTGGAAAGCAGCCGGTCGGTCGCGTCCTGCGCGCTTGCCCCGGGATAGAGATGGGCGAAGTCGCTCGTGCTCGGCATCAGGCAATCGGAAACGGCCATGATGCGGTCAAGCGCATCGCGCGCCGCGTCGTCGCGCATGAGCTGGGGCCGCGCGTTCGGGTCGCAGGTGATCGCGCCGCCCGCGGCCTGGACCACATCGACCGCGCGAAGGATTGCCGCGCGCATCGGCGCGCTGCCGAGCGATGCGGCCGAGACATGCAGAGCGACGTGGCCCGCGGGCAGCGCCGTGTCGGGGTCGAAGCGATCCGCGGCCGTACCGGTCAGATGGAAGATGAAATCGCGCCCGCCATCCGCATCGTAGGAGACAAAGGCCGTGCCGGTGCTGTAGCCCGGCACGACCGACACGCCGTTGGTCTCGACGCCGTCGTCGCGCAGCCGGTCGAGCACGACGCGCCCGAAGCCGTCCTCGCCCACGCCGCCGATCATGTGGGCGTCAGCGCCCATCCGAGCGGCCTGATCGACGAAGATGGCGGGTGCGCCGCTCGGGTAGGGGCCCGAGAAGGTGCCGATCTTGGCGAGGCCGCAGCCTGTCTGGTGCGAGACGAATTCGACGAGGATCTCGCCGATCGTCACGACCGTGCAGCCCTCGAGGGTGAGGTTCTCGGCAGACATGTGCGCCTACTTGACCGATCCGGCCGTCATACCGGCCAGGAAATAGCGCTGCGCCAGGAGGTAGATCACGAGAAGCGGGAGCGAGCCCAGCACGCTCATCGCCATCATCTGGTTCCATTCGAAGGCATGCTGGCCCATCAGGAGTTGGATCCCGATCGGGACCGTGCGCATGTCCGTCGACTTGGTCAGGGTCAGCGCGAAGAGGAACTCGTTCCAGCAGAGCAGGAAGGTGTAGACCGACGTGGCCACGATCCCCGGCAGCGAGATCGGGACAAGCACACGCCAGAGGGCGGTCCAGCTGCTGCCGCCATCGACCGCGACGGCCTCGTCCAGGTCGCGGGGCAGGGTGTTCAGGTATCCCGTCATCAGCAGGACCGCGTAGGGTAGTGTGAAGACGAGATAGGTCAGGATCAGCGCCATGTAGGTGTCGAAAAGCCCGTAGGAGACGACCAGTCCGAAGAACGGGATGAGGAGCGTGATCGGCGGAATGGTCTGTGTGCTGATGATGAGCGTGTTCAGCACGGCCTTGCCGCGGAATTCGAACCGGCTGAACCCGTAGGCGGCAAGCAGGGCGATGAGCACGGTCAGGGCCGTCACGACGAAGGCCACGAGATAGCTGTTGAAAAAAAACTGCAGCTTCACCGGGTCGGTCAGGATCGCGACGTAGGCCTCGAGCGTAAAGACCTCGGGCAGGATCGTGGGCGGCAGGGCGAAGATCTCGGCATTCGTCTTGAACGAGCTTCCGAGCATCCAGTAGATCGGGAAGGCCGCGAAGAGGAGTCCGGCCAGAAGGCCGATGTGGAGCGCCACCGTGACGAGCCTGTCCTTGCGGGTCTTTCTGGTACGCATGGGGATCACCGTGCCTTCTGATGACGGATGTAGAAGAGCGTGAGGCCGATCGCGATCAGCAGGATCACCACCGCGCTCGCCGAGGCCTGCGAGAGATTGTACTGCGCGAATGCGAGCTTGTAGGTGTAGGTGCTGAGCACTTCGGTCGCGTAGATCGGACCGCCGCCGGTCGTGAGCCAGATCAGCGGGAAGACCTGCATGGTCCAGATGAAATCCAGCAGAGAGATGCTGACGATGATCGGCATGAGCTGCGGGATCGTGATGAAGAAAAGCTTTTGCGGGCCGGTCGCGCCGTCGATGTCGGCGGCCTCGTACAGATCCTTGGGGATGCCCTGAAGGCCCGCGAGAATGCTGACCATGAAGATGGGATAGCCCGCCCAGATATTGGCGAAGGTCACGGCGTGGAGCGCGGTCTCGGGGTTCGAGAACCATTCGATGCGCGACCCGATGATGCCGAGGCTGGTCAGGATGCTGTTGACGATGCCGTTGGGTTCGAGCAGCAGCCGCCAGATCACGGCGATGATGACCTGAGTGAAGAGCCACGGCAGGATGTAGAGCACGCGCAGCACGCTGCGCAGCGCGGGGTTGATGCGCGGGCTGTTGAGCATCAGCGCGAAGAGAAGCCCGATGACCATGTGCATCACGACGCTTGCCAGCGTGAAGTAGAGCGTGTGCCAGAGCGACGACCAGAAGACCGGATCGGCGAAGATCTCGCGGTAATGCATGAGGCCCGCGAAGGAGTTGTCGGGCTGCAGGACGGCGCTTCGCTGGAAGGAATAGGTGACGACCATCGCCATCGGCAGCAGCATCAGCATCGCGACGACGAGAAGCGACGGCGTGAGATAGAGATAGGGCGCGAATGTCCGCTTCCGCCGTGCGCTGAGGCGCAACCTGGCGGGGATGAAAAATGGTGTCATCGGTCTCGCTCGGGCTCGGAGGGGCGGGGGAGGGGCGTGCGCGGGCACGCCCCCCGTCGGGCGATGGGTCCGGGGCGCGCGTTCGGCCTCAGAATTCCTTCATCCAGCCGGCCTGTGCGTTGGCCGCGGCCTCTTCGGGGCTCTCCTGCCCTTCGAGCATCTTCTGGGTCTCGACCGCGAACTGGCGCATCAGGTCGACGGCGACCGGGAGGCCCGTGAACTCGTTCGCGAGATAGGTCTCCTGGAAGATCTCGAACGCCTTGGCGAAGGCCTCGTCGCTGTCGACGAAATCGGGCTGTGCATTGACGTTGCCCGGGAAGGCGTTGGCAAGCGATACGAGACGCGCGTTGACCTCTTCGCTCATCATGTATTCGACGAGCTGCCAGGCCTCTTCCTTGTTCTCGGTCTGCTCGGAGATGCCGATACCCCAGGATGCGTAGGTCAGGCCGCGCTCGCCCTCGTAACCCTCGACGACCGGGATCGGGATGATGTCGAAGTTGAGATCGGGATTGCGCTCGCGGATCAGGTTCACATGGGCGAGGGTGTCGACCATCATGCCGATGCGGCCGTTGACGAATTCCTCGACCTTCTCCTGTTCCGTCTTGGTCGCGATCCCGGGAGAGATCACGCCCGCCTCGTGAAGCTGGTTGATGTAGTCGAGCATGCCGACCACGTCTTCGCCCTCGAGGTTGGGCTGACCGTTCTCAAGCATGCTGCCGCCCGAGGCCCAGACCCACGACATCATGTCGTTCAGAACGCTCGACGGGGATTGCAGCGACAGCGGGAGCGACCATCCGTAGCGGTTCGCCTCGGCATCGGTCATCATCTTCGCGGCCTCGAGGAACTCGGCACGCGTTTCGGGCATCTCGGTCACGCCGGCTTCTTCGGCCAGATCGGTGTTCACGAAGATCGGGTAGACGAAGGAGGCGACGGGAAACATCACCGCCTTGTCGTCGACCGTGACGATGTCGGCGACCTGACTCTTGTCGAAGCCGCTTTCGTCCATCAGCGGCGTCATGTCGGCGATCGCGTTCTGCGACGAGAGGCTGTTGACCCAGGCCCCGTCGAGACCGACCACGTCGCTCATCGTTCCGCTGGCGGCACCGATCGCGATCTGGTCGCGTGTGGTCGCGTAGGGTCCGCTGACGAGGGTGACGGTGATGTCGGGGTGTTCGGCCTCGAAATCGTCCATGATCGCGCGCAGCGATCCGGCGGGCAATTCGGGTTCCCACCACTGGCTGAACTCGAGCTCGACCTGCGCCATTGCGCCGGTCACGCCGAAGATCCACGCGGCGGCCGTTCCACCGAGAAGTGCGAGCGTCTTGTTGGTCTTCATGTCTTCCTCCCTTTTTTCCGGAACGACGGTCGTCGCGTCCGGTATCACCCGACCTTTCCGGCAGGGCCGGCGGCGAGCATTCCCCTGTCGTCAGACGATCTCCCGGCGCGCTCCTCCTGCGGCCTTCGAGAGATCGCCCCGCCTCCGGTCACGAGATCGCCAGGTGCGATTTCGGATCGAAGAAGTGCAGCGCCGCGGTGTCGATGCCGACCTCGGCCCGTTCGCCCGCCGAGACCGTGCTTGCCGGTTCGAACTTGGCGACGGCATTCGACATGCCGCCCAGATCCTCGACAGCGTCGGGATCGCCTGAATCGACGGCCACCGCGTCGAGGCGCAGATGCACGACGTGCTCGGAGCCGAGTTCCTCGATCGTCACGACCTGGGCCGGCACCGTCTGGTAGCGCGCCCCCGATGCAAGTTTGCTGTCGAAGAGGTTCTCGGGACGGATGCCGAAGACGACCTTGCCACCTTCATAGGCCCTGAGGCCCGGCCGGCGAGCCAGTGCATCGTCGTCGAGCCTGAGCGAGAAGCCGTCGGCCTCAAGCGTTCCGCCCGACAGGCGTGCCTCGAAGAGGTTCATGGAGGGCGATCCGATGAAGCCTGCAACGAAAGCGTTGACGGGTGCCTCGTAGAGGCGTTTCGGCGTATCGACCTGTTGGAGAATGCCGCCCTTCATCACCGCGACGCGGTCGCCCATCGTCATGGCTTCGGTCTGGTCGTGGGTCACGTAGATCGTGGTGACGCCCAGCTGGCGCTGGAGGCTGGCGATCTCGGCCCGCATCTGCACGCGCAGTTTGGCGTCAAGATTGGAGAGCGGCTCATCCATGAGAAAGGCGGCAGGGGCGCGGACCATGGCGCGGCCCATGGCGACACGCTGCCTCTGGCCGCCCGAGAGATTGCCGGGCTTGCTGTCGAGAAGGGCCGTCAGTTGCAGCGTGTCGGCGATCTCGCGGACGCGTTTCTGGCGTTCGGCTTTCTTCTTGCCGGCCAGTCGCATGGAGAACCCGATATTCTCGGCCACTGTCATGTGTGGATAGAGTGCGTAGGACTGGAACACCATCGCGATGTCGCGTTCCTTCGGGGCCATTCCGGCCACGTCCACGCCACCGATCATCAGGCTGCCGCTGCTGATGTCCTCCAGCCCCGCGATCATCCGCAGCGCCGTCGACTTGCCGCAGCCCGAAGGCCCGACGAGGATCAGGAATTCACCGTCCGCGATCGACAGGTTGAGATCCCTGATCGCATGAAAATTCCCGAAGCTCTTGTTGATGTTCTCCAGCACAACGCCGGCCATTCAATTCTCCCCCCTGCTCGGGGCCCGCCCGGGCCCGTCGCCACGCTTTTCGGCAGGAACCTTCGCCCCGGCCATCTTCTCCCTCTCAGGAGGCTAGCGCATGAACTTACAATGTGACAACTAGAATTTACTAAACCGAAAGTTTTTGTTCGGATTGGCCTGATGCGGCCCATGGGAAAGCATGTCCTCGACCTGTCTCGGCCCGGGCAGGGCGTCGCGCCCGCCGGGTCCAGTCACCGACAGGGCGGCGGCGGCGGCTGCAAAGGCGACACGCTCGGCCAGATCGGCCCCGGAGACGAGCGCCTGTGCATAGGCCCCGTGAAAGCAGTCGCCTGCCCCGGTCGTGTCGACGACCGGAACTTCGAATGCGGATTGGTGGCCGGCCGTGGAAGGGGGGCCCGCACGATAGTATACACCCCGCTCACCATCCGTCAGCACGATCGCGGCGCGATCGGAGGACCAGAGTGCATCGAGAATTTCGGACGGGTCGTCTCGCCCTGTATGGGCGCGGGCGAACCCTAGCGGCAGAACAAGATGGTCGGAAAGTGCGATCAGCCGGTCGCTCGCCGGTCCGCGCACCCATTCGATATCTGCCACGACCGGGACTGAACGGACGCGCGCGCGTTCGACAGCTGCAAGGGATTCGATCGCATAGCCGTCGATCATCAATGCCCCGGCCTGAGAGAGCGTGTCGTCGAGTGTATCGAGGGCGGTGCCCAGTGGCACGTCGTCGTCGAATGCGATGAACCGCTCTCCGTCGGAGCCCACGGAGATCAGCGAACGGATGGGGCGGCTGTTCGCGTCGCGAGGCGCGCGATCCGTGCGCACCCCGCTGCATTCAAGATCCCGGATCGCGGGATCGTCCGGGTCCTCCGGCAGCCAACCGATATAGCTGGCCTCGCCGCCGAGGCGCGCGACCGCTACGAGGGCCGTCGCGACGTTGCCGCCGAATGCGCGTGTGCGTCGCAGGACCCGTCCCTTGCCGGCAGAGAGCGGCGCGTCCACATGGACGATCTCGTCCACGGAAAGCGCGCCGAATCCCGCCACGAGGGTCTTGGCCGTGGGCATCAGCCCTGCGCTTGCTTCAGTGCATCCTCGGCGGGCAATCCGTCGTGGATCACGCCGCGGAACGCACGGGCCGACATCTCCGGATCGCCGTGACCCCAGAGATTGCGCCCGACGACCGCACCGCGCGCGCCGGCCTGGATCGCCTCGGCCGTCTGTTCGAGGGCCTTCAGAAGCGTGTCGGCCTTGGGTCCGCCCGCGATCACCACGGGAACGGGGCTGGTGCGGACGGTTTCCTTGTAGCTTTCGAAGTCGCCGGTATAGCCGATCTTGATGACGTCGACGCCCGTCTCGATGCCGATCCGCGCGGCATAGGCGATCTCGTCCGGAGTGAAGACGATCTTGGTCCCGTCGGTGAAGTCGCGCGGGTAGATATGGGCGACGACGGGCATGCCGAAGCGTGCGGCGGCGTTCACGGAATCGGTCAGCCAGCGGATGTAGCGCCCTTCCGTGTTGCCGCGAACCGGGATCGCGACGGCAAGCGCGTCGGCACCTGCCCGAACCGCGTCCTCGGGCGTGGCGATCAGCTCGCTGATGCGGTCGTCTGGAACGAAGCACCCGCCCTGGATGACGAGTGCGGCCTGACCGGCATATTGCGGCCAGAGATGGCGCGCCGCGCCCGGCTGGATGCTGACGTAATCAGGTTTGCCGCGCATAACGCGGGCGAGCGCGCCGGGCAGGTCCGCGAGGCCGCCCTGCCGCACGTCGCCGTAGCCCACGAAGTGATCGACCGCGCCGCCGAAGAGGTTGCCCGAGGGGTGCGAGAAAAGCCGCGCGAGGCGGACCTGGGTGCCGAGTGTCATCTGAATGTCTCCTGATAGCCGGCCATGCCGGATGGTCTTTTGGGGTTTGCCCGCGTCGGGATCAGCCGAAATCGATCGCCCTCAGGGTCTCGCGGTTGCGGTGGATCGCGTCGGCCGGATCACGGCCCGCGGTCTCGGATTCCTCCTCGACGACGACCCATCCATTGAAGCGCGGCGCGCCGGCGGCGGTTTCGAGGATCGCGCGGGTGTCGCAGACGCCTTCGCCCATCATCGCCCAATCGCCCTGCCGGGTGACATCCTTGAGGTGGACGTACCGGATGCGGGCGCGATGCCGGATCATGGCCTCGACCGGGTCCTGACCGCCGCGCAGGATGTGTCCGGTATCGGGGACCCATCCGACGCTTGCGTCCATGATGTCGAACAGACGGTCGTAATCGGACCGGTCGTAGAGCAGCGTGTCGTGATGCGAGGACGGGTGCACCGCCACGTCGACGCCTTCGGCGCGTCCGATCTCGGTCGCGCGGGCATAGATGTCGGCGGCGACCTTCAGCTTGTCGTCGCGAGCGCCGGGCGACATCGCCGTCGCCGAGCCCATGGAGGCGACCGCGCCGGGGAAATGAGCCGCGAAGGCGCACCATCTGCGGCAGGCCTCGAGGTCGTCATCGACGAGGCTCGGCTCGCTGAAGCCGCCCTTCGATCCGAACGCGAAGGCCGCAAGTGCAAGTCCCGCCTCGTCGAGCCGCCGGGCGAAATCGGCGGGACGGTCGGCATAATGACCGATCATCGTGTCGGTGATCTCGATCCCCTCGTATCCCGCCGCGGCGATCGCCTCGACGAGATCGTCGGGCCCTCCTGTCCAGCCATCCCCGAGCATTTCCCATGTGAACGTCTGGCATCCGAACCTGAACGTGCGATCCGCCATCGAATCCTCCCCCGATGTCCTCTCCCGCCGCCCGCGTTTCCCGACCCATCCGTCGGGGCGAAGGTGGCCTCCTGCGATATTGCAAAACCTAAGTTTGTTTTTTACAAAACGTCAAACAGGAAAATCGCGCACGGGAAATTCCTGCGCCATACCGGGGGATCTATGTCGATGACGAACGGAGACCGGCTGCGGATCGGGCTTGTCGGCTGCGGGAACATCTCGCTCGCCTACCTGCTCAACGCCGAGATGTTCGACGGGGTGAGCGTGACGGCCTGCGCCGACCTCTCGCAGGCGGCGGCGCGGGCGCGCGGGGATGCCTTCGGGCTGAAGGTTATGGGAACGGACGAGATCCTCGTCTCGCCCGATGTCGACCTGATCCTGAACCTCACCGTGCCTGCAGCGCATTACGACATCTCGCGCCGTGCGCTCGAAGCTGGCAAGCACGTCTTTACCGAGAAACCGCTGAGCACGAACACAACCGACGGACGCGCGCTGGTCGAGCTCGCACGTGCGAAGGGGTTATCGATCGGATCCGCTCCGGACACGTTCCTCGGGGCGGCGGGGCGACATGCGCGCCGCTTGATAGAGGACGGCGCGATCGGCCGTCCGGTCACCGGCACGGCGTTCATGATGGGCCGGGGGATGGAGCATTGGCATCCCGATCCGGGCTTCTACTATCAGCCTGGCGGGGGGCCCGTGATGGATATGGGGCCGTATTACCTCAGCATGTTGGTGAACCTCATCGGTCCGGTGCGGCGGGTCCAGGCGCTCGCCACGAGCGCGCATGCCGAGCGGGAGCTGAGCGCCGAAGGGCCGTTGAAGGGCACGACGATCCCCGTGGGCACGCCGACCAGCGTCTCGTCCCTGCTCGACTTCGCGGGCGGCGCGCAGGTCACGTTCGTGACCTCCTGGGACGTCTATCGCCATACGAACCGGCAGATCGAGCTGCACGGCACCGAAGGGTCGATCGGCCTGCCCGACCCCGACAATTTCAGCGGCATTGTCAGCCTGTCGGAGCGGGGTGCGCCCTGGGCGGATCTTGATACTGCGGGCCTTCCGTTCGGTGCGCTCAACTGGCCGAGGGAGGCACCCGATCGGGGCAATTACAGGATGCTGGGCCTTGCCGACATGGCCACCGCCCTGATCGAGGGACGCCCCGCCCGTGCATCGGGCGATCTGGCGCTGCACGTGCTTGAGATCATGGAATCGATCCTGAAGGCCGCCGAGACCGGCCAGCCGGTCGAGGTGAGCGCGACCGAATGCCAGCCGGCGATCTTCAGCGAGGACGATGCGAAGCGGCTGTTGTCGTGAGCGGCCTCGATCCCTCGGCGGCCCGCGCGCTTGCCACGGCTGCGGCGCGGGGGGGCGTGTCGGTCGCCGACCTTTCGCCAGAAGCCGCGCGCGCACAGTATCTCGACGGTCATGCCGCCGACCAGCTGCCGCTCGAACCGGTGGCGCAGGTCGAGGATGCAATCCATGACGGTATTCGGCTGAGAATCTGGCGGGGAGCGGGCGCGCCCGAGCGCGACGCGCCCGCGCTTCTCTACATGCACGGGGGCGGGTGGGTCATCGGCACGATCGAGACCCACGAGTGGATCTGCCGGGCGATTGCCAACCGGGCGGGAGCGGTGGTCGTCGCACCGGATTACCGGCTGGCCCCCGAAGCGCCGTTTCCCGCGGGGCTGGAGGATTGTCTGCGCGCGCTGCGACATATCCATTCCGAGGCGGCGTCCTACGGGATCGATCCCGCGCGCATCGCGGTGGGCGGCGACAGCGCGGGCGGCAACCTGGCGGCCTCGCTGGCCCTCATGTCGCGGGACGGAGAGGCCCCCGGGATCTCCGCGCAGATCCTGTTTTACCCCAACACGGACCAGGACCAGGCATCGGAGACCTTCGGCAGCCATGGCGAGGGGTTCGGTCTGACCGCGCGGGAGATGGCGTGGTTCCGCGATCATTACCTCGGGGAGGGGACGCGGCGGAGCGACCCTCGTGCAGCCCCACTCAAGGCTACGACGCTTGCCGGAACGGCACCGGCCGTAATCGTGCTCGCGGGGCAGGATGTTCTCTTCTCCGAGGGGCTGGCCTATGCGAGGCGGCTCGAGGTTGAATGCGGGGTGAGCCTGCGGATCTGGGCCGGGCAAATCCACGGTTTCGTGTCGAAATCGGCGATGATCCCCGAGGCGGTCGAGGCGATCGAGTGGTCCTGCGCCCGCTGGACCACCCGGGGCTGATCGTCCGTCAGGCGGATTTCCGCATCATCAGCGTCGAACGCACGCGCATGCGGGCTGGCGCGACGTCCCGCCCCGATGCATCGGCGCTGAGCAGGTCGAGCAATTGCTGGACCGTCTCCTGCGCGATCGCCTCTGTATCCTGCGCGGTCGTCGTCAAAGGCGGCCAGATGTACCTGCTCAGCGGATGATCGTCGTGCCCGGCGATGCGGATGTCGTCGCCGGAATCGCGCCCGATCCTCAGGCCCGCATCGCAAGCTGCCGAGATGACGCCGAAGGCGATCCGGTCGTTCGAGCAGAGCAGCGTCTTGCCTGGCAGCCCCTCCTTCAGCAGGCGCATCATCTGCTCGCGGCCCAGACGCTCCATATCCCACGAAGCTTCGGCCGAGAAATCGACGACGATGGGCTCGCACCCCTCGGCCTGCATGGTCCGACGATAGGATTCCTGGCGGATCAGCACATTGTCGGTCAGGTGCGGCCCCTCGATCAGGACTGGCGGTTCGCCCGAGCGGCAGAGATACTGCACCATCGCGGCCATCCCCTCGCTGTGATCGTTGCTCACGAAGGGGACGTCGTCGCCCAGCGGCACGTCGAAGCTGACCGTCGGGATGCTGGCCTTTAGCTGGTCGAAGACGCCCGGTCTCGAGAGGTTGCCGAGCGGGGCAACCACCACACCCGCGACCTTGAAGTCGAGCATCCTCTGCGCGGCCTCCTCCTCGAGGTCGGGACGCGTCTGGCACGAAATCTGGATCGGCCAGAAGTTGCGAGCCCTGAGAGCCGATTCGAGGTCGGAGACGAGCTTGGCGAAGAACGGGTCGTAGATCGTCGGGACGATGATGCCTACGTTGCGGGCGATCTTGCTGCTGAGATGCCGTACGAAGGAATTCGGTTCGAATTCCGATGTCTTGAGAACGGCCTCGATCCGGGCACGCGTCGCCGGTTTCACGTCCTGGGGATCGTTGAAATACTTGGCCGCTGTCGGGCGGGAGACGCCGCATGCCCTCGCGAACTCCTCCATCGATCTGAACGTTTTCTGCACCATTTGCCACATCGTCTACAGCGACGGGACACGGTGTGCCATCCATGTGCTTTCACACGCGGAAAAAATTTTGCGGAATCTGCCGATCTGCAACTTTTTGTGGCGATCCCGAATCTCCCCCGAGGCGGGTAAGTGTCACTCGCCCTGACGGAACGTCCTCAAGGTGCCCAGGACCGAACCCAAATCCTGCGGCTCGCCGGTGCCGAAGGCAAAATAGACCGAGCGATAGAGCGGGAAGAGCTGCTCATAGACCGCCTGTGCGTCGGGGCGGGGATGAAAGACGCGTGTGGCCGGGGCAAGTCGCGTCTGTGCGTCAGCGTAATCGTGGAAGAGCCCTGCGGCAAGGGACGCGAAGATGCAGGCCCCGACTCCTGTGGGCGAGCTTTCGGGGACATGCACCTCGGTCCCGAGGACGTCGGCATAGATCTGGTTCAACGCGACGTTCTTCTGCGGGATGCCTCCGCCGTTCAACACGCGGTCGATCGCGACGCCATGCCCGCGCATCCGCTCGACAATGATGCGGACATGCATCGCCATCCCCTCGATCGCGGCGTGAAGTTCGTCGGCGGCGTCGTGGTGGAGGTCCCATCCGAGGGTCATCCCGCCGAGATCGCTGCGCACGAGAACCGTCCTGTCACCATTGTCCCAGCCCAGACGCAGAAGGCCCGTCGAGCCGGCTGCGCGGTTCTCGAACCCCTGCGAGAGGGTCGCCACGTCGCTGCCTGCGCGACGGGCGATCGCCTCGAAGACGTCGCCCGTGGCCGATTGTCCGGCCTCGACCCCGACATGGCCGGGCACGACGCTGTCCGGCACCGCGCCGCAGATGCCCGGGACCGGGTCCATGTCGGGGGGCGCGATCGAGATCATGCAGGTCGAGGTGCCGACGACGTTCACGAGATCGCCGGGTGCACAGCCGCAGGCGATCGCGTCCCAATGCGAGTCGAACGCGCCGAAGGGGATCGGAATACCGGGCTTCAGACCCAGTTTCGCGGCCCATTCGGGCGTCATGTGGCCCGCGATCTCGGTCGAATTGCCGAAGCGTCCGTCGAGTTTTGCATTGATCCCGTCCAGAAGCGGATCGACGCGGGACAGAAAATCCTGCGGCGGCAGGCCGCCCCATGCCTGCCCCCACATCCACTTGTGGCCCATGGCGCAGATCGACCGGGGCAGGTCGGCGACATTCGCGCCGGTCAGCGTCGCGACCAGCATGTCGCAATGCTCAAGCGCGCTCGCCACGCGGATGCGTTTGTCGGGGTTGCTTCGCAGGTAATGCAGGAGCTTCGCATAGCCCCATTCGTGCGAATAGACGCCGCCGCACCAGCGGATCGCCTCGATCCCCTCCTCGTGGGCGCGGCGGGTGATCTCGGCAGCTTCCTCGTGGGCTGTGTGGTCGCACCAGAGGTAGTAATCGTCGAGCGGACGAAGATCCTTATCGACCATCACGACACTCGACCCGGTCGTGTCGGCGGCGAAGGCGGCGATTTCGGTCCCGTCGATGCCGGCCTCGGCGATGGCCGAACGCATGGCCTCTGCCAGCGCCGCCATATGGTCGTCATGCGATTGACGCGCAGCGAGCGGATCCGCGGGCGAGCGTTTCAGGGGGTAGTCGCCGATGCCGGTGCCGCAGGTGCGACCGGTATCGGTCTCCATGATGGTAACGCGCACGCTGAGCGTGCCGAAATCCGCTCCGGCGACATAGCTCATGCGGTCTCTCCCTGGCCGTAGGTCGCGTTGCGGCCGTGCTTGCGCAGGAAGTGCCTGTCCCTGAGGGCCGACGGCAATTCCTCGAGATCGGGACGAAGCTGCATCGCGTGCCATGCCATCCTCGCGCATTCCTCTAGGATCTGGGCGTTCTGGACGGCTTCATTCGGGGTGCGGCCCCAGACGAAGGGACCGTGGCCCGCGACGAGCGCGGCGGGGATTTCGAGCGGGTCGCGATCCTCGAAGGCGTCAACGATGACCTGACCGGTCGAGGCCACGTAGCTGTCGGCGATCTCGTCCTCGGTCAGGTGACGGGTCACGGGGATCGTGCCGCGGAAATAGTCGGCCTGCGTCGTGCCGAAGCACGGGATCGGGATCATCGCCTGCGCAAAAATCGTGGCGAAGGTCGAATGGGTATGCACGACCCCGCCGATCCCGTCGAATGCGCGATAGAGCACCAGATGCGTGTCGAGATCGGAGGAAGGCCGGTAATGGTTGTCGAGGATCGCGCCGTCGAGGCGCACCGACACCATGTCGTCGGGCGTCATGCGGTCGTAGGGCACACCGGAGGGCTTGATCGCGATGCGACCGGCCTCGCGGTCGATGCCGCTCGCATTGCCGAAGGTCGACAGGACCAGTCCGAAGCGCACGGTCGCGAGGTTCGCATCGCACACGTGTTTCTTGAGATCGGCGGCTGGCATGATGTCCCTTTCCTCGTATCGGGCCCGCGCGCGCCGTCCATGGCTGGACGAAACGCACGGGCCCCGTTTCTCAGCGGTCGGCCGTCCAGCCCTGATACTCGTCCACGTTGTCGGCCGTGATGAGTTCGGGGGCGATCAGCACGGTTTCCTCCTCGGGCGGGTTGCCCTGGAAGACGTCGTAGGCGAGGCGCATCGCCTCGGCGGCCATGCCGTAGGGGTCCTGGCTGGCAGATGCCTTCAGCAGCGACCCTTCGGTCTTGAGCGCGTCCTCGGTATCGGGCGCACCGTCCACGCCTGTGATGATGATGCCGTCGCGGTCGAGCTGACGCGCGGCGAGCTGCGCGCCGAGCGCCATCGGATCGTTCGCCCCGAAGACCGCGTCGAGATCGTCGAAGCGGGTCAGGAGGCCCTGCATCACCGCAAGGCCGCCATCGCGCGAGGCCATGCCGTTCTGGTCGTCAGAGACGACGTTGATCCCGTCATTCTCGGCGAAGACCTCGGAGCAGCCGCGGAAGCGGTCGTTAAGCGAGGACGAGGATGGGCCCTTGATGATCGCGACGTTGCCCTCGCCGCCGAGCTCGTCGACGATGTACTGGCAGGCGATGGTGCCTGCGGCGACGTTGTCGGTCATGACCGTGACCTGCGCGCCGGGTGCCGAAACGTCGAAGGCCGCCACGGTCACGCCGGCCTGCTTCGCGCGTTCGACCGCGGGGGCGATGGCGCTGTCGTCGACGGCGTTGAGCATGATGATGTCGACGCCGGAGGCGACGAAGCTGTCGATCTGGCTCACCTGCTTGTTGAGATCGTAATCGGCCGAGACCGAGGTGATGTCCACGTCGGGATTGATCTCGCGGGCGGCGTCGGTGATGCCCTCGATGGTTGCGACGAAGAACGGGTTCCCGAGAAGGCCCACCGAGATTCCGACGCTTTCGAGCGTCTTGTCCTGGGCCGTTGCCGTGGCTGCGAGACCCGCCGCCATGGCCGTTCCGAGCGTGAGTGTGGTCAGCAAACGCATGATGTCTCCTCCAGATTGCGTTGTCGTTCTTGTCCCCAAGGGATCACGTCCGTGCCCCGCCCTTGATGCGGTACCGGTCGAGCGCGACGGCCACGATGATGACGAGGCCCTTGATGATGTATTGCCAGATGTCCGAGACCCCGGTGAGGATCAGACCGTTCGACAGTACCGCGATGATGAGCGCGCCGATCAACGTGCCCCAGATCGAACCGATGCCGCCCACGAGGCTGGTGCCGCCGAGGATGACGGCGGCGATGGCGTCGAGTTCATAGGCCTGGCCGAGCTGCAATCCATTGGCCGCATAGAGCCGGGACGCCGACATGACACCTCCCACGCCCGACATCAGTCCCGAGAAGCCGTAGACGAAGAGCAGAACCAACCAGACCTTGATCCCCGTCAGGCGCGCGGCCTCCTGATTGCCGCCGACGGCATAGATCCATGTGCCGAGGATCGTGGCGCGCAGGATGCCCCACGAGAGCAGCACGACGCCGAGCGCGATGATGGCGAGCCAGGGAATGCCAAGAAAATCGCCGTTGCCGATGAAGGCGAAGGGCAGGTTCGAATTGAAGACGGTCGTGTCGGAGCCCATCAGCCGCGCGACCCCGCGCACGGCCGTCAGCGATCCGAGCGTCACGATGAACGGTGGCAGCTTGAGGAAGGCGATGAGCACGCCGTTGAGCAACCCGAAGGCCAGGCCCAGGGCGAGGCCCACCGGGATGCCCAGCATGCCGTAGCCGTCGACAAGCGAGACGAAGACCGCGCCAACCGCCGATGCCGCGAGGATCGAACCCACGCTGAGGTCGATGCCGCCCGTCAGGATCACGAAGGTCATTCCCGCCGCGAGGACGATGTTGATCGACGCCTGCTGCATGACGATCGAAATGTTGTTCACCGTCATGAACTTGCCGCTCAGCAGTTCGAAGCCGATCGCCAGCAGGATGAGCACCGGCAGCATGCCAAGCGCCATGAACGTCGTCTTGAGCATGTCGCGCTTGCCGCCGCGGGAGGTCTCGGTCGTTTCGGTCATTGCTGTGTTTCCTCCGGTTTGCGGGTTTTCGCGCCGGTCGAAAGGGTCATGATCGCCTCCTGTTCGATGGGCTTGCCCGGGCGCGCGGCGACCTCGCCCGCGATGCGCCCCTCGCGCATGACGAGGCACCTGTCGGAGATGCCGATGATCTCGGGCAGTTCGCTCGAGACCACGACGACCGCGAGGCCACCCTTGGCGAGCTCGTCGATCAGGCGATAGATCTCGGACTTGGCACCGACATCCACGCCGCGGGTGGGCTCGTCGAGGAGCAGGACCTTGGGCCGTGCCTCAAGCAGGCGGGCAAGCAGTACCTTCTGCTGGTTCCCTCCCGAGAGCGAGCCTGCGCTCGCCCGCGCAGAGGCCGTACGGATCCCAAGCGAGGAGATCGCGTCCTTCGCCCGCCGGGCGGCCTTCGCGAAGTTGCGCAGGCCGCCCGGATGGGCGTCGTGTTCGGCCACCGCCATGCTGATGTTGTCCGAAAGCGTCATGTCGAGGAAGAGCCCGAGCTCCTTCCGGTCCTCGGTGAGGTAGGCGATGCCGTGACGAAGGGCATCACCGGGGGTCCTGGGCGTGACATCCTCGCCCTCGAGCCAGATGCGGCCCGTGCGAGCGGGATCGGCACCGTAGATGAGGCGCATGAGCTCGGTCCGGCCCGACCCGACAAGGCCCGCGATGCCCAACACCTCGCCGCGGGCCACTTCGAACGAGCATTCCTTGACCTTGCGCCCGTCGCCGAGATTGTCGACGCGGAGCACGGCCTCGCGATGCTCGGGGTCGGGTGCGTGGTCCTTCTTGTAGAAACTCGACAGATCGCGGCCCACCATCATCGAGACGAGCCGCTCGGCCTCGACCTCGTCCTTCTCGAGCGTGCCGACATATTCTCCGTCGCGCAGGACCGAGCAGCGATCAGAGAGGCGATAGATCTCGTCCATGCGGTGCGAGATGTAGAGAACCGCGATGCCGTCGCGCTTGAGCCCCGCGATCACGTCAAATAGCTTTTCCGTTTCGCGTTCGGACAGCGAGGTCGTCGGCTCGTCCATCACGATGATCTTCGCGTCGGTCGACATGGCGCGGGCGATCTCGACGAGCTGACGCTCTCCAAGGGAAAGGGTCGAGACACGGGTCTCGGCATCGAAGCCGACGCCCAGCCGGTCGAGTATGGGGCGCGTCCGCGAAAGCATCGCGCGCCGGTCGACCATGCCGGCAGAATGCGGCTCGGCCCCCAGAAAGACATTTTGCGCGACGTCGAGATTGGGCGCGAGGGCGAGTTCCTGGTAGATGACCGCGACGCCGCGGGCCTTTGAAAGCTTGGGATCACCGAGCGGCATCGGCTTGCCCGCGACGAGGACCTCTCCGCCTGGATCGGGGCGGTGCGCGCCCGACAGGACTTTCATCAGAGTGGATTTGCCGGCCCCATTCTCGCCCATCAGCGAATGGACCTCGCCGCCATAGGCGCTGAGCGAGACGTTTTGCAGCGCACGGATCGAGCCGAAGGTCTTGGAGATGTCGCGCATCTCCAGCAGGGGGGTCTGTCGGGTCATGGCGCGTGTTCCGGCTCTGCGATGGTGAGTTGCACGCCCGCATCCTCGATCATCGTGCGATGCGTGTCGGTCAGCCCCGTATCGGTGACGATCCGGGCGACCCGCCAGAGCGGCAGCGCGACCGAGGGCGGACGTTCCTCGAACTTGCGGCTGTCGACGAGAAGGACGACCTCGTTCGCGCGATCGGCGAAATGCTGGACGAACCGGACGAGGAGAGGGTGCGATTCGAGGATCCCCTCGGGGCCGACCCCGAGCGCGCCCACGAAGAACTGCTGGGCGAAGAACTCGCCGTCGAGCTTGCCCGCGTCGTAGAGCAGCCCCGGTTCGCGGTGCAGATCGCCGCCGCCGACGGTGAGCTGGCAGGTGCCGTGTTCGCCGAGATAGGCGGCAAGCGGCATGGAATGGGTCGTGACGCGAACGTTGCGCGTGGCGATGCGGACGCCGAAATGGAAGCAGGTCGAGCCGGCATGGACGATGATCTGGCTGCCGTCGCGCACCAGTCCGGCCGCCGCGGCGGCGATGCCGCGCTTGGCTGCGACCTCGATGTCGCGATTGTCGACGAAGGGCAGCGCGACGGAGCGGTGGCGATGATCGCCGTTCGGCGCGGTCACGCCGCCATAGACCTTGTTGGCACGGCCCGAGCGGGCGAGCTTGTCGATGTCGCGCCGGACGGTCGCGGCCGAGACGCCGACGAGGTCGCGGATCTCGTTGACCGACAGGAACTGGCTCCTGCCGAGGGCGTCGAGAACGATGTCGAGCCTGAGCTTCTCCTCCATCCCCTCCCCCGGAACGTGTGTCGAGCTTTCAATGGTATGAGCGAGCTCACTCAACTGTGCAAGACATTTCTCAACTTACTTAGATTATGATCAAAGTGCGTCATATAGTGAGCGAAGTAGTTCGTTCATCCGCATTACTTGAACCGGCGTCGAGCAAACGCATGCGAAAGCCCAAGATAAATTGTCGGGATTGTGCGGCGGATCGAACACGCCTAACCTCCTGCCGGAATCCCTGAGCGTGGAGGCAGCCGAGATGAACCAGAGGATCGCGGGACATGCGGACATCTTTCACGCGGGCGGTACGCTGCGTGTTAGGGAGACCGCGTCCTTCCTCGCATCCGTCGCCGAGACATGGGACGGGTTCGACCTTGGCTGCGAGACGACAGAAGCGGGCGCGCTCGTCCTTATGGCGGGGATCGGAACGATCGAGCTTTTGCCGGGCGCGGGGCATGTCGAGATCCGCATCTCGGGGCCGAACGAAGGCGCGCTTTTCATGTTGCGCGAAACGGTCGAGGCGGTCGTCGGCACCGTCGAACCCGGAAGCGTCGCGGACCTCGACTGGTCGGGGACCGCACGCCACGGCGCGCTTCCTCCGAATTTCCGCCTTGCCCGGATCGAGGATGTCGCGCCGATCGGCAAGCGGTTCTGGAGGCTGACAATCAGGGCGCGGGATCTCGCGGCCTTCGCGCGCGACGGGCTGCATCTGCGGCTGGCATTGCCCGCACGCGGGATGCCCGCGCGCTGGCCCGTCCTGAACGGGACGGGCCGCGCCGAATGGCCGCCCGCCGACCGTCTGCACGTGGCAGTCTATACGATCCGCGAGATCGATCCGGCGGCGGGGATCATCGTGATCGACATCTTCCGTCATGCGGGCGGCCGGACCTCGGACTGGATGGAACTGGCCCAGCCCGGAGAGATCGTCGGACTGCTCGGCCCCGGCGGCGGCTGGTTTCCCGAGGTCGCGCATCTGGTCCTTGCGGGCGACGAAACGGCACTGCCCGCGATCGCCCGGATGCTCGAGGCAGCGGGGCCGGAGACCACCGGGACGGCCATCCTCGAGATGGAAAACAGGGGCGATTATCCGCTCCCCGCCGTTCCGCAGGGCGTGGACCTTCGTGTGGTCGAACGCTCTGCAGGCGAAGGGATCGAGGCGGCCCTGGGCGAAGCCGATCTCGGGCCCGAGGGGGCGCGTCATGTCTGGGTCGCGGTCGAGAAGGGCCGTGCCGCCGCGATCCGCGCCCATCTGCGGGTTAGGCGGGGCCTCGGCCGACGGGAAAGCTGCGTCTCGGGCTACTGGTCGCGCGATTGACCTCTTGCCCTGCCGGGCCGTGCGGCCTAAGCCGGACGAGTAGTTGATAAAAAGAATCGGAAATAGGTTATGCCCCGTCCGTTCATCGTCGCGGCCCTTCTGTTCGCGCCGTTTGCTGCAATCGCGCAGGATTATCCGATCACGATCGGGCATGCGTTCGGCGAGACGGTGATCGAGGAGAAGCCCGAGCGGATCGCGAGCGTCGGCTGGGCCAATCACGAGGTTCCGCTTGCGCTCGGGGTCGTGCCGGTCGGTTTCGCGCGGGCGAATTGGGGCGACGAGGACGGCGACGGGGTCCTGCCATGGGTGTCGGACAGGCTCGACCAGCTTGGGGCAGAGGTTCCCGTGCTCTTCGACGAGGGCGACGGCGTGGATTTCGAGGCCGTGGCCGGGACCGATCCCGACGTGATCCTCGCCGCCTATTCCGGCATCTCGCGACAGGATTACGAGGTGTTGAGCCGCATCGCGCCGGTCGTGGCCTATCCCGAGGCCGCGTGGACGACGACCTGGCGCGAGATGATCCGCCAGAACGCCGCCGGCATCGGTCTGGCATCCGATGGCGACGCGCTCGTCGCGCAGCTGGAGGCCCGGATCGCCGAGGCGGTGGCGGGCCATCCCGAACTGGCAGGCAAGACCGGCATGTTCGTCACCCATCTCGACCCGAGGGACCTCAGCACGATCGGTTTCTACGCCGCCGCCGACCAGCGGGTGCAGTTCCTGCGCGATCTCGGCCTGGAGATCCCCGAGGCGGTGGCGTCGGCAAGCGATGCCGGGCAATATTCCGGCCGGATCAGCGCCGAGCGCGTGGACATGTTCGACGACGTGGACGTCGTCGTGACCTACGGCGATGCAGCGCGCCTGTCCGAGATGCGGGAAAACCCGCTCATCGCGCAATTCCCGGCCGTCGCGCGGGATGCGGTCGTGCTTCTGGGTAATGACGCGATCGGGACCGCGGCGAACCCCACGCCGCTCTCAATCGGGCATGTGCTCGACGGCTATGTGGAGATGCTGGCCCGGGCGGCCGCTCGCTAGGGGGCGGTTCGATGTCGGCGACAGTCCCGCTGAAGCTTCTGGCCGCTTTGGCGCTGCTGGGCCTGGCCGCCACGTTGTCGGTGACGGTCGGGACGCGGAACGTGCCGTTGGGTGATGTCTGGGCCGCTTTAGCGGGCCGTGCGGACACGATCGGGACGGCGGCCGTCGCGGTACGGCTGCCGCGCACGGCACTGGCGCTTCTGGCGGGGGGCGCGCTGGGTCTTGCCGGGGCGATCATGCAGGGCTTTACCCGCAATCCGCTCGCCGATCCGGGGATCCTCGGAGTGAATGCCGGGGCCGCGCTTTTCGTCGCGATCGGCATCGCTTGGTTCGGGATCTCGGGGGCGGCGGCCTATCTCTGGATCGGCGTGGCGGGGGCGGGATGCGCCGGCATCCTCGTCTTCGCGATCGCGTCGATCGGGCGGGACGGGGCCACGCCGCTGAAGCTGACGCTCGCCGGGACCGCGACGACGATCAGCGCATCGGCCTTCGTCATCGCCATCATCCTCCCGCGCAACGACATCGCCGGCACCGTGCAGGCCTGGTCCGTCGGCGGTGTCGGAGGCGCGAGCTTCGACACGCTGCTGCCGGCGCTGCCGTTCCTCGGCGTGGGATTGCTGCTGAGCTTCGCCTCGGCGCGGGTGCTGAATGCCCTGGCGCTCGGCGACGAGCAGGCCACGGGGCTGGGCCAGAATGTCGTGACCGGCCGGATCCTCGCCGGGGTCGCGGCGGTCGTGCTGTCGGGGACGGCGACGGCGCTTTGCGGGCCGATCGGGTTCGTGGGACTGATCGTGCCGCATCTCTGCCGGATACTCGGCGGGACCGACCACCGCGTGCTGCTGCCGGCCTCGGCGCTCGGCGGGGCGATCCTGCTGGCGCTGTCGGACGTTCTGGGGCGCGTCGTCGCGCGGCCGAACGAACTCGACGTGGGCGTGGTCACGGCCTTCGTCGGCGCGCCGTTCTTCATATGGACGGTCCGGCGGCAGAGGATCCGCGGGCTGTGAGCGGGATCGCGCAAGTGGCCCGTGGCGCAGGGAGAGGATCGCGCACCGGTTGCGTGCTTGCCGCCCTTGCGACGGGGGTCGCGGCGCTTTTCGCGCTCACGCTCGTCTGCGGGCAAGGCTGTGCGCCGGTGCCGGAGGTTCTGGCAGCGCTTCTGGGTCGCGACGTTCCGGGCACGTCGTTCCTCGTTCAGGATCTGAGGTTGCCGCGCGCGCTGCTGTCGCTCGTCACCGGGCTTTCGTTCGGCCTTGGCGGCGTGGCGTTCCAGCTCATGCTGCGCAATCCGCTCGCCTCGCCTGACATCATCGGCATCAGCGCGGGCGCGGGGACGGCCGCGGTCTTTGCCATCGTGGTCCTGTCGCTCGACGGGCCGGTCGTGTCGCTCTTCGCCGTGGTGTCGGGGCTGGGCGTCGCGGGCGCGATCTGGGGCCTGTCGTCGGGCCGAAGCGCGGCCGGGGCAAGGTTCATCCTGGTGGGCATCGGCATCGCCGCGATGCTCGACAGCGCGACGTCCTACATGCTGCTCGACGCGCAGGCCTGGGATCGGGCCGAGGCGATGCGCTGGCTGACCGGGAGCATGAACGGCGCGCGGACGGAGCATGTCTGGCCGGTCGCTGCCGCGCTGATCGGCTTTGGCGGATTGCTGGCGAGCAGGGCGCGCGATCTCGAGATCCTGCGGCTCGGCGACGACATGGCGGCGGGGCTGGGGGTGAGACCGGATCTCACGCGGCTGAGGGTGACGCTGGCGGCCGTAGGGCTCGTGGCCTTCGCGACCGCCGCGGCCGGGCCGGTGGCCTTCGTGGCCTTCCTCGCGGGGCCCATCGCCGCGCGCCTCACGCGCGGGCGGGCTCGGTTGCCGGCGGCCGCGGCTATGGGTGCGATCCTCGTGCTGGGGGGTGATTTCGCGGGGCAGTTCCTGCTGCCCGTGCGGCTGCCGGTGGGGGTCGTCACGGGCGCGCTCGGCGCGCCCTTTCTGTTATATCTCATCACGCGCGCGAACCGCGCAGGAGGTGCCTTGTGACCGGACCCGCCCGCCTCGAGGCCTTGGATCTTGCCGCCGGATACGACGATCGCCGCATTCTCGACGGCGTGACGCTGAAGCTGCTGCCGGGGCGGATCACCTCGATCGTGGGCGGCAATGCGTCGGGCAAGTCGACGCTTTTGCGGACGTTGGCACGGGTGCTTTCGCCCATGGGAGGGCAGGCGCTGCTCGACGGGCGGTCGATCCATGCGATGCGGTCGCGCGAAGTCGCCCGCTCTCTCGGGCTGCTCGCGCAATCGCCCGACGCGCCCGAAGGGATCACCGTTGCCGACCTGGTCGCGCGGGGACGGCATCCGCATCACGGGCTCTTCTCCTCCTGGACGGCGCGGGACAGAAGGATTGTCGAGAACGCGCTCGCCATGACGGGGATGGCGGATCTCGCCGCGCGCGAAATCGACACCCTGTCGGGCGGCCAGCGGCAACGCGCCTGGATCGCGATGGCCCTTGCCCAGGAAACGGACCTGCTGCTGCTCGACGAGCCGACGACCTTTCTGGACGTGGCTCATCAGATCGACGTGCTCGACCTGCTGGTCGATCTGAACCGAACGCGTGGAACGACGATCGTCATGGTGCTGCACGATCTGAACCTCGCGGCGCGCTACTCCGACCGCCTTGTCGCCATCGCGGGCGGCGGCATCCACGCGGAGGGAGATCCGGCCGAGATCCTGACCGAACGCAATGTCCGCGCCGTCTTCGGCCTTGCGGCCCGGATCGTCACCGATCCCGTTTCGGGCTGTCCGAGCATGATCCCGATCGGTCGTCACCACTGTTCGAGTGTCGAAAAGGTGACAGGGAAAGAATCCTGACAGAAATGCTCTGGTAAGCGCTCGCCTTGATCGACGAGGAGCGGTAGCGAATGGCCGATAGAAATACTAAGGTAAAGGCCCGCCATGCTCTCCCCATCCCGTCAAACCCGCCGTGCGCTTGCCCCCGCACTGCTTTGTTGCACCGCGATCGTTCCCGGCCCGATCGCGGCGCAAGACTTCGTAAGGCTGCCGGACCTCGTGCTCGAGGCCGGCCCGATCGCCGACGGGGAGACCATCGTTGCAGAGGACATCGGCGCGGGCGGCAAGATCTCCGGCGACGTGCTGGAGATTCCGTCGACAATCTCGGTCGTCACCAGCGCCGAGATCGAGCAGCGCGGCGCGACCAGCGTCGAGGAGGTCCTGAACTACACCGCCGGCATCGTCACCGACAGCTACGGTGCGGATGACCGGTTCGACTATTTCTCGATCCGGGGCTTCGACGCCTATACCTACCGCGACGGGCTGACCCTCGGGGCGAATTTCGGCGGCATCCGCGAAGAGCCCTTCGCCTTCGAACGGGTCGAGGTCTTCAAGGGGGCGAATTCGGCCGTCTTCGGCATTTCCGATCCCGGCGGCGCGGTGAACTACGTCACCAAGACCCCGCGTGACGAACGGTTCGGCTCGGTCTACGGCACGGTCGGGTCCTTCGACACGTCCGAGATCGGGGTTGATTTCGGCGACGCGTTGAATGCGGACGGCACGCTTTCCTATCGTTTCACCGGCCTCGTGCGCGACGGCAAGCGGGAATACCCTGCCTCGCGCAACGACGAGGTCTTCGTCATGGGCGGATTGTCGTGGCGGCCGACCGACCGGAGCGAGCTGACGCTGATCGTCGACGATCTGGACCGCGACGGCGTGCCGGGAAGCGGCGGCTTCCCGCTGGGCTACGATTTCGACCGGTCCTCGACCTTCTTCGGGGAGCCTGACTACAACTACCGGGGCACGGATCGCACCACCGTGACGCTGATCGGACGGCACGATTTCGGCAACGGACTGCGCCTGGGCGGGACCGCGCGCTGGAGCGATGCCGAGACCGATTTCGGCTATGCCTACATCTCTGGGCAGACCGACACGCTGGCGGAACGCAGCTATTTCGGAAGCGACGGGCACGAACAGGTCGCGATCGCCGACATCCATCTGGAATACGACCGGCGGTTCGGTGCCGTCGAGAGCACGACGCTGGTGGGTGTCGAGGCGTCGCGCTTCGACGATAGGGGCCTGAGCTTCTTCGGGCCCGCGCCCTCGGTCCCGATCGCGGACCCGGCCCCGACGGGTGCGCCGGACGAGGTGCCGCTTTTTGCCGATACCGAGACCGAACGCGACGGCCGTGCGATCTACCTGCAACAGACCCTTGACTGGAACGAACGGATCGTCGGATCATTCGGCCTGCGCCATGACTGGATCGACGTGACGGAGCGCGACGGGATCGCCGGGACGGTCGCGACGAACGACATCAGTGCCACGACGGGCCGGATCGGTCTGACCTATCGCGCGACACCGGACCTGTCGGTCTTCGCGAGCTATGCGGAATCGGTCATCCCCGCGGGCACCGGCGTCGAGCCGGAGGAGGGCGAGCAGGTCGAGATCGGCGCGAAATGGCGGCCTTTCGGCGGTGGCACGCTCCTCACCGCATCGGCCTACGACCTGTCGAAGACGAACATCACGCGCACGAATCCCGTGACGAACCTGGCCGAGCCCATCGGCGAGATCCGCGTGCGCGGCGTCGATCTCGAGGCCAAGGCAGAGATCGGTGCGGTCGAGCTGATCGCGGCGCTGAGCTATCTCGATCCCGAGATCGTCGAGAACGGCACCGGGGGCAATGTGGGCAACCGGCCTGCGCGGGTTCCGGAGCGGCTGGGTTCCGTCTGGGCGACATACACGCTGGGGGGCGATGGGCCGCGCGGGGACATGACCTTCGGTCTCGGGCTTCGCTACAGCGACGGTTATTTCTTCGACGACACGAACCAGGTTGGTGAATCCGACAGCTACGTGGCGGTCGATGCCTCCTATGGCTATGCGCTGACGGAAAGCACCGAACTTTCCATCAACGCGACGAACCTGTTGGACGAGAAACACGTGTCCTACGGCGGGTTCTATGCCGATTTCTACAACCCCGGCCGGGAGGTGAGGGCCACCCTGCGTCACAGCTGGTAGCATCGGCCGACGCGGTGACGACCTTTCCGTGGCGCGCCGGTGAGATTGGCGCGTCAGGGCCGGATGGCGGGTCGGAACTCTCCCGTCAGGCCGTCGGCGATCCCCAGATCGGTGACATGGGGGCCCGGATTGCAGGCCAGGCTCGCCCCCACGAGCGACTTGAAGGTCACGGTCGGCGGCTGCCAGTCCGCGACGGATTCGGTCGCACGGCGCAGAACGCGCAGACGCTCCGCGACCTCGGTCGCGGGCGCGTCGCTCAGCAGGCCACAGACGGGCAGGGGAAGCAGTGCCGTCACGACGCCGCCCTGCGCCACGGCCATGCCGCCGCCGCATTCGATGAGCGCGTTGGCCGCGGCGGCCATGTCGGCCGCATCCCGTCCGAAGACCGTCAAGTTGTGGCTGTCATGCGAGACCGTCGTGGCGATCGCCCCGTCCCAGTCGCCCCACCCATCGAGCACGCCGAGCCCGCCGCCTTCGTCCCCCGCATGGCGATTGAGCACCGCCATCAGGAGCGTGCCGTCGGGCAGGATCACGCGGCCGTCGCGAACCTCGGCCTCTCGCGTGCTCCATTCGGTGAAGCGGGGTCGCAGTACGGTGTTGAGCGTGACCGCCGCGCCCTCTGCGCGCAGGGTGAACGTCTCGGTGTCGACAGGCGCGATGTGCATGGTGTCGGTGAACGCGGTCTCGACCCCCTCGGCCGGCTGCGAGGCGACCGTGCCGTCCCGCGCGACGATGCGGCCCGAGGCGATCGTCAGCGTGCAGTCGAAGCGCGCGAGATCCCGGAAGACGGCGATGTCGGCCCGCCTTCCGGGGGCGACACGGCCGAGATCCTCGCGTCCGACCCGGTGGGCCGCGTTGAGCGTCGCGGCCTGCAACGCAATCACCGGATCGAGGCCGTAGCCCACGAGCCGGCGCAGCACGTCGGCCATGCCGCCGCTTTCGACCAGATCGTCGGGAAAGACGTCGTCGGTGCAGATCGTCAGCGTCGAGGGAAGGCGGGGCAGGGTGGCAAGGGCCGCGACCGCGCTCGGAAGGACGTGATCGTGGCTGCCCCTGAGTTCGACCGTGAGACCCGCGCGCAGCTTGGCCAGAAGGTCGTCGCCGTCGGTGATCTCGTGATCGGAGCCGATCCCGGCGGCCGCGAATGCCTGGAGGTCGGCACCGCCAAGGCCACGCGCATGGCCGCAGACGAGCTTGCCCGATGCGAGGCCCTCGGTCACGATGTCACGCATCCGAGACGACCGCGCCAGCACGCCGCGCATGTCCATGATCTCGGCCACGCCGTGGATCTCGGGCCAGCCCAGCATCTCGGCCATCTCGGAGCCGCCTACCTCGGCACCGGCGCGTTCGAGGCCTGGTGCGGAGGGCACGCAGGACGGGGCCAGCATCAGCGTCCTGAGCGACAGGTCGCGCGAGGCTGCGATGGCCCAGCGGACGCCGTCGAGCCCTGCGACATTGCCGACCTCGTGCGGGTCCCAGCAGATCGTCGTGGTGCCCTGGGGCACGACGATCTCGGCATAGCGGCGGGGCGTGATCATGGAGCTTTCGACATGCATGTGCGTGTCGATGAGGCCGGGTGCAACGAAGGCCCCGTCGAGGGCGATGGTCTCGGCCGCATCCGCGCGCGCGCCGGGCGCGTGGACCGACGCGATTAGCGGTCCGGTGATGCCTATATCGGCCGTCCGAAGCTCGCCCGTGGTCACGTCGACCAGCATTCCGCCGGTCAGGAGGAGGTCGAAGGGACGTTGTCCGCGCGCGGCGGCGACGGCGCGGTCGCGCAGGGCGGGATCGTCGAGATCGTGGGGGTCGGTCATGACTGCGCCTCCGTCGCGGCGTGGAGGAGACCGGTGAGGAAGAGGACGCGGACCTGCCCTGCATCGGTGCTGCGGGAGACGACCGCGTTCGGGGCGGACTTGCGGGCGCGCCATTCGACGACGCTCATCCCGCGGGTATGAGTGCCGTCGAGCTCGGCATCGACGCGGGCGGGCGCGAAGGATACGGAGGCGGGATCCGCGAGTGCGGCGGCCGCCACCGGATCGTAGAGCGCCATTCGCCCGCGTCCCGAGATGTCGACATAGCCCTGCAACAGATCGGCCAGCAGCGCCGCCACATCGCCGTTGAGCGCGCGGAGCCGGTCTGCGTCGCTATCCGCGACCTCGACCTGTCGGCAGGTTTCGAGATCGACCATCCGGAACTCCGCGCCCGAGGCGAGGATCGCGGCAAGTGCCTCGGGATCGGCAGCGGCGTTGAACTCGGCTGCGGCGGTATGGTTGCCGGCCCCGGCGGACCCGCCCATCCACGTCACTCTGAGCCCCCGCATCGCATCCGGATGCGCCTCGGCCAGCCTTGCAAGATTCGTGAGCGGCCCCAGCGCAAGCACATCGCGGCCGCCTCCGGTCGCGAACCGGACAAGCGCTGAAACCGCGTCATCGGGTTCGACCTCTCCGCTCGGCGGGGGGAGGATGCGACCGGAACTGGGCATTCCGGTCTCGCCCAGGACATAACCGGCCGTCACGGGAGCCTGCGCGAGGGGTCGATCGGCACCTTCGTGGATCGGCATCGTCCAGCCGAAGGTGGCGCGGGCCGAAAGCGCGTTCGCCGTCACCTGCGGAAGCGGTGCGTTGCCCGCCACGGTCGACAGGCCGGCGATCCGCACGCCCGCGCCCCTCAGCAGGCAGATCGCGGCGAGATCGTCGAAACCCATGTCTGTATCGACCCAGACCGCGCCCTCAGCCATGGGGCAGCACCACGGCGCGGTCGAGCGGCAGATCGAAGGAAACTTCGGTTCCGGGGGCGTGGCGCGGCTCGGATGCTGGGCGTTCGGCCTTGATCTCTCCCAGGGGCGTGTCGAGGAGGTATTCCACGCTTTCGCCCTGATAGGACGCGCCGACGATGCTTCCGCGATGCGGGCCTTCCCCCAGCGGGACCGATTTCGGCCGCCAGGCCAGACCGCGCGCGTCCGGGGGGATCTCGAACCCGGCGGGGGCGCGTCCCGTCGGCCCGACCAGGGTGGTGCCCTCGGTCTCGAACGTGTTCTCGAACCCGATGAACCGGGCCACGAAGGGCGAGGCGGGCCGTTCGTAGATATCCTCGGGGGTTCCGATCTGTTCGATCCGGCCGCCCTGCATCACGATGACCCGGTCGGCGAGGGCCAGCGCCTCGACCTGATCGTGCGTCACGTAGAGCATGGCGATGCCGAGCTCGCGCTGGAGGCGGGCGAGCTCGGTCCGCATGCCGAGACGCAGACGCGCGTCGAGATTCGAGAGCGGCTCGTCCAGAAGGAGAAGTTTCGGCTCCATCACGATCGACCGGGCGAGGGCCACGCGCTGCTGCTGCCCGCCCGAAAGCGCGGCGGGCGCGCGATCGGCGAATTCACTGAGGCCGACGGCACCGAGTGCGGCATCGACGCGGGTGTCGCGCTCGGCCGCCGGGGTTCCGGCGATCCGCAGACCGAAGGCCACGTTCTCGCGGACGCTGAGATGCGGGAAGAGGGCGTAGGACTGGAAGACGAGGCCGATCCCGCGCCGGTTCGCCGCGACGCGGGTGATGTCGCGCCCCTCGAGCAGGATACGACCCGAACGCGCCTTCATCAGCCCCGCGATGGAGCGCATCGTCGTGGTCTTGCCGCAGCCGGACGGCCCGAGCAGGGCGACGAGTTCGCCCTCGGCCATCTCGAAGTTCAGCTTGTCGACCGCGACGCTGCCACCGTAGGCGAGCGTCAGGTCCTTGAGTTTCAGGAACGGGTCAGACATAGCGCGACAATCCCAGCAAGCGTTCGGCGACCAGCACGACGGCCAGCGACATCAGGGCCAGCAGGCCCGACAGCGCGGCGATCGAAGGGTCGAAGTTGTATTCCATGTAGAGCAGCATATCGACGGGCAGCGTGGCGATGCCGGGCCCCGTCAGGAAGAGCGAGGCAGGCACCTCGTTGAAGGAGGTGATGAAGCCAATGATGAAGGCCGCCATGATCCCGGCGCGGATATTGGGAAGCGTGACGCGCATGAAGGCCCCGATCCGGGAGGCCCCGAGCAGGATCGCCGCCTCCTCGATGTCGGGTCTGAGGTTCTGGAGCGAGGCCGAGACGACCCTGACCGCGTAGGGCACGAGCAATGCGGAATGCGCGAGAAAGAGCGCGGGCGTCACCCCGATCCCGGACGGGATCACGAGGTGACGAAGGAGCGCGAGGCCCACGATGATGCCCGGCACGATGATCGGCGCGGTCAGCACGTTTCGGATCGCCTCGCCCCCAGGCACGTCGTATCGCGCAAGTGCATAGGCCGCGGGGATTCCGAGGAGGAGCGCGAAGATCGTCGCGCCGATCCCGAGGAAGAGCGACAGCATGAAGCTCGACCGGAAGGATTCGATCTCGAAGACGCGGATGACCCAGCGCAGCGACAGACCTTCGGGCGGGAAGGCGAGCGTTTCGCCCGCCGACAGTCCGGCGAGGCAGATGATGACGAAGGGGCCGATCAGGAACAGCATCACGGCCGCGAGAAGACAATATCCGGCGGTTCTCATCGTGCGCTTCTCCGGGTCGAGGCGAGGCGCTTCAGCAGCGCGTTGGTGGCGACGCTCATCGCGATGAGGATCACGGCGATCACGCCGGCAGAAGCGTAGTCGTTGGCGACCGAGACCCGTTGATAGAGAAGCGTCTCGAGCATCAGGACCTTGGAGCCGCCGAGGATGGCGGGCGTCACGTAGGCGGTGAGCGAGCCGACGAAGGTGAGCGTGCCGCCGATCACCAGCCCCTCGCGCGTGAGCGGCAGGATGACCCGCCAGAAGATCGCAGGCCAGGACGCGCCGAGGACGCGCGCGGCCGGCACGACGTCGCGCGGCAGGTTCTCGAGCGAGGAGAGGAGCGGCAGCACCATGAGCGGGAAGAAGAGCTGCAGCAGACCGATGAAGACAGCCGTCTCCGTGAAGAGGATCCGCAGCGGCTCGTCCGTGAGGCCGATGGATTGCAGCGCGGTGTTGAGAAACCCCGTGCGCCCGAGGATCACGAGCCACGCATAGGTCCGTGCAACCGGCGAGATCATCAGCGGCAGGACCAGCAGCGCCACCAGCCGTCCCCGCCACGAGGGCGAGGTCTCGGTGATGGCGATGGCGGTGAGATATCCGAGCAGCGCGGCCGCGGCCGTGACCATGAGGCCGAGCCGGAACGTCCGCAGGAACACGTCGAGATAGAGAGGCGTGGAGAAGAACTCGACGAAATTGGCGATCGTCCATCCCGCCTCGGTCCGGAAGGCACCGGAGAGAAGGATCACGACGGGGACGAGGAACCCCGCGAGGACGAAGATCGTGGCAGGCGCGATGAGGATGAGGCCCGCGCGTCTCGTGTCGGTCATGGCATGCTCCGGTGGGCGTGGGGGCGGCAGGTGCGCCGCCCCGGCAGAATGGTCAGCGGGCGACCTTCTCGTTCCAGGACGCGAGCCAGTCCTCGCGGTTCTCGATCTGCACCGAGGGCGGGAGGAAATGGATGCGCTCGGCCATCTCGGTGCCGTATGTCAGGCCTTCGGCCTGCTCGTCGGACAGCTCGACGGCGGTGTTGACGGGGCTGTCGACGCCCATCTCCGCGATCTTCTGCTGGACCTCGGCGCTCAGCCAGTAATCGATGAACTCATGGGCCAGATCGGCCTGCTCCGATCCCTCGACGACGGCCAGCACGTTGATGCCGCCGGTCTGGCCTTCCTCGGGGATGATCCACTCGGCCTCGACGGGCAGGTTCGCGACGCCGGGCCAGGCGAAGCGTCCGATGGAGGTCGCCAGGATCTCGCCCTGCGCCATCAGCTGCGGGATCTGGCTGGACCGCTCGTAGAAAGTGACGATCCGGTCGCGGTTCTCGGCGACGAGGTCGATCGCGCCGGTGAAGTCGCCCGCCTCGGCCGCGTCGACGTCGAGCGCGCGCTGGATCATGTAAAGGGCGAGCGGCCCCTGCGTCGTGGTGATGTTGGGCAGCGCGACGCGCCCCGCGAGATCGTCGGACAGCAGATCGGTCCAGCTCGAGATGTCGGCCTCGTCCGCCGCCGCGACCACGGAGGTCGCGTAGAATGTGTAACCGACGGCCATCCCGTCACCGATCGGATCGCGAGCGAAGTCGTAGAGTGCATCGACATTCGAGAGCTTCGCGGCGTCGAGCGGGGCCAGCAATCCCTTTTCGGCCGCCTCGAGCGCGGAGGCGTCGGAGATCGCGATGACGTCGATCACGGGGGAGGCCGCATTCGCCTCAAGCTTGGCCAGACGTTCGGAATTGTTGCCGGTCTCGACGGTAAGGGTGCAATCGCACATTTCCTCGAACGGGGTGTAGAGCGCCTCGCGATACTCGTCCTGGGCGATGCCGTAGACGGAGATCGTCAGATCCTGCGCCGAAGCCGGCGCGGCGACCGCAAGCGCCATGAGTGAGGTCTTGATCATTCTGGGGGTCGTCATGTCGTCGATCCTTCTCGGTTTCGGGTGGGGGTTGGTGTCGGCACTGCGGTCGAGCCGCGCGTGACGAGCTTGACTGGAAAGAGGCGCGCGCCCGCAGACGCGCCCGTCGCGACGTCGAGGGCATGATCGGCCACGGCATCGAGGTCCTGCGCGATCGTCGTCAGCGGCGGCTCGACGATCCGGCCCCAGATGACATCGTCGAACCCGGTGACCGACAGGTCGCCCGGCACGTCGATGCCGCGCGCGCGCAACGCGGCGATCAGGCCAACGGCCTGCGCGTCGTAGGCTGCGGCGCATGCCGTCGCATCGCCGGTGTCGAGAGTGACCCCCAGCGCGAAGGCCGCGTCGAAGGAAGGCGCGCAGGCGATACGGCGCAGACGGATGCCGGCCGCCTCGAAGATCTCGCGCATCCCGCCCTCGCGCTCGGCGCTGACGCAGGATTGCGCAGCCGAGACGAGCGTCAGGACACTTTGATGGCCGAGTTCGACCAGATGCCGCGCGATCATGCGGCCGCCCTCGCGGTGATCGCTGGAGGCGGCATTGTCGGGATTGGACGCGGCATCGACCGTCACTGTGGGCACGTGCGACGGCATCGGGCCGCCGTCGCTGTCCCGGACGGGAATGACGATGACCGCATCCACGCCCCGCGATTCCAGATCCCGGATCGCGGCGCGCTGATCGCCCGGATTGCCCATGGATTCCGCGACCATCAGGGCGAGCCCGCGTCGCCGCGCCGCCTGCTCGAAAGCGCGAACGAAGGCTGGAAAAAGGGGCATCGAGAAGTCGGGAACGACGAGACCCACATTCGTCGAGCGTCCCTGCCGCAGGCTGCGCGCCGCATGCGAGGGCACATAGCCCAGCCGTTGGGCCGCGTCCCTGACCCGCGCCTGAACACCTTCGGAGACACGTCCCGTGCCGCGCAGCGCGTTCGAAACCGTGGCGGTGGAAACACCGACGGCATCTGCGATCTGCTGGAGGGAGGCGAACGGGCGGGACATGTCAGGTTAAACGCTTAATCAGTGCAGGACCTCGATCCGACACCTGACCGTCTCGCGCAAGGGTCATTCCGGGCGGATCAACGGGTCCGCCCGGAAATTGATCAATCTTCGATGCAGATCCGCCACGATTGACCGGAAATCGGGCAGGTCGGACTGCGTGACGGCGAAAGCCACAGAGTTGTTTCCGGCTCAGAGGCCGCCGAAATGGAGGGCTTTCGTCTCCAGATACTCCTCGATTCCCTCCTGTGCGCCCTCGCGGCCCAGACCCGATGCCTTGACCCCGCCGAAGGGAGAGACCTCGTTGCTGAGCACGCCGGTATTGAGGCCGACCATCCCGACCTCGAGCGCCTCGCCGAAGCGGAAGGCGCGGGCCATGTCGCGGGTGTAAAAATACGCAGCCAGACCGAATGGCGTGCCGTTGGCGAGCGTCAGCGCCTCTTCCTCGGTGTCGAAGCGGAAGATCGGCGCGACGGGGCCGAACGTCTCTTCGGAGGCGAGGCGCATGGCCGCCTTGGCCCCTGCGAGGACCACGGGGTCGGCATATTGCGCCGGCAGATCTCGCGGTTTCGTGACGCGGCTGGCACCCAGTTCGAACGCGTCGGCGAGATGGGCGTCGATCTTGTCGATGGCGGCGGCGTTGATCATCGGGCCGATATCGACGCCGTCCTCGGTGCCGGGGCCCACACGAAGCGCGTCCACCCGCGCGGCGAGCCCCGCGACGAAGGCATCGTGGATGCCCGATTGCACCAGGATCCGGTTGGCGCAGACGCAGGTCTGCCCGCCATTGCGGAACTTGGACTGCATCGCACCCTCGATCGCGGCGTCGAGATCGGCATCGTCGAAGACCACGAAGGGCGCATTGCCGCCAAGCTCGAGGCTCAGCCGCTTGAGCGTCGGGGCGCATTGCTGCGCCAGAAGCGCGCCGACCCGCGTGGATCCGGTGAAGGACAGCTTGCGCACCACCGGGCTTTCCGTCAGCGCCGCGCCGATCGCCTCGGGGCGGCCCGTCAGCACGTTGATCACGCCCGCGGGAATGCCGGCGCGCTCGGCCAGGCGGGCGAGCGCAAGGGCGGAGTATGGAGTGAAATCCGACGGCTTCACCACCATCGTGCAGCCCGCGGCCAGACCCGGCGCGACCTTGCGGGTGATCATCGCGATGGGAAAGTTCCAGGGCGTAACGATCGCGCAGACGCCCACCGGCTCCTTCATCGCGAAGATCTTCTTGTCGCGGGCGGGCGAGGGGATGATCTTGCCGTTGATGCGCCGCGCCTCTTCGGCGAACCAGCGCACGAAGCTTGCGCCATAGGCGACCTCGCCGCGCGATTCCGACAGGGGCTTGCCCTGCTCGGCGGTGAGGATCTGGGCCAGATCCTCGGTATTCCCGAGGATGAGGCGATACCATTCCATCAGCAGATCGGCACGCTCGGCATGGGTCCGGGCGCGCCAGCCGACCATTGCGCGCTCGGCCGCGGCGATGGCCTCGCGGGTTTCGTCGGCAGTGCAGTCGGGCAGCTCTCCGAGGGTGTCGCCCGTCGCAGGATCCGTCACGGGAAGCCCCGTTCTGGCGATCCAGCGGCCGTCGATGAGGGCCGCGTCGCGGAAAAGGTCGGGATCTTGCAGTTTCATGCCTGCTCCTCCAGTGCGGCAAGGATCGCCTGCGTGATCTGATCGGTGGAATTGCGGCCGGGCAGGGTGCCGATGCCGCGGGAGGTCGCGGCCTCGATCGCGGCCATGACCTGTGCCGCGGCCTCTGCCTCGCCCAGATGATCGAGCATCATCGCCCCCGACCAGACGGTCGCGATCGGATTGGCGATGCCGCGCCCCGCAATATCGGGGGCCGATCCGTGCACCGGCTCGAACATGGAGGGCGCGCTGCGGTCGGGGCGGATATTGGCGGAAGCCGCGAAGCCGAGCCCGCCCTGAATCGCCGCACCCAGATCGGTGAGAATGTCGCCGAAGAGGTTGGAGGCCACCACCACGTCGAGGCTCGCCGGGGCCATGACCATCTTCGCGGCCATCGCGTCGATATGCATCGGCTCGACAGTGACGTCGGGGTAATCGGCCGCGACGCGGGCGGTCATCTCGTCCCAGAAGACCATGGAATGCTTCTGCGCGTTGGACTTCGTGACCGAGGTCACGTGCCCGCGCCGGTTGCGCGCCTGTTCGAATGCGAAGCGCAGGATCCGCTCGACACCCGCGCGGGTGAAGATCGCCGTCTCGACCGCGACCTCGTTGTCGTGGCCACGATGGACGCGGCCGCCCGCGCCGGAATACTCGCCCTCGGTATTCTCGCGGATGCAGAGAATGTCGAAGCCTTCGGCCTTGAGCGGCCCCTCGACCCCGGCCAGCAGGCGATGCGGTCTGATATTGGCGTATTGATCGAAGGCCTTGCGGATCGGCAGCAGCAACCCGTGGAGCGAGACGGAATCGGGCACCGTCTCGGGCCAGCCCACGGCCCCCAGGAGGATCGCGTCGAAGCCGCGAAGCACCTCGATCCCGTCATCGGGCATCATCGCTCCGGTCTCGAGGTAGCGCGCGCAGGACCAGTCGAAGCGCTGCGGCTCGAGCGCGAAGTCGTGCCGCCTGGCGGTCGCCTCGAGGATCTCCATCGCCGCATCGGTGACGTCGCCGCCGATCCCGTCGCCGGGAATGAGAGCCAGCTTGTAGGTGTTCATGATCTGCTTCGCTTTCGGTTATCAGAAGTCGGAGACTTTGCCCCACTGGCTTCGCCCGAAACGGGCGAGACGGTATTGCGCGGTCTCGGTGATGGGTTCGCGCCCGAGGATCGTGTCCGCCACGAGATGCCCGACACCCGGCCCGATGCCGAAGCCGTGCCCGGACAGCCCCGCGGCAAGGACGAGCCCCGGAATCCCGAGATCTCCGTCGATCACCGGTACACCATCGGGCGTGCTGTCGATATAGCCCGCCCATGCGGACTGGACCTGCATCTCGGCCAGCCCCGGCAGGAGCGCGCGACCGCGTGCGAGCGTCCGCGCGATCGTCCGTGCGGAGGGCGCGGGGTCGAGGATGCGGGTCCGTTCCATCGGCGTCGTCCGGTCGAGCGCCCAGATGCGGCGCGTCTCGAACCCCGCGCGCCAGCCCTGGGTGCCGCCCGGTCGCAACAGACGCCAGCGACGCGCGAACATCGGCAGGAAATGCCGCAAGCCGAGGATCGCACCGGGCGTCGGGTCGAGATTGGCGAAGCCCGATGTGGCGAGCGTGTATCCACCGTCGCCGCGCCGCGTGACCGTGACGGCGCTGGTGTGCAGCGCGTCGGGCAGGCCCTTCGCCCCCGGTGCCACCGACAGGATCGAACTGCGTGCCGAGGCCTGCGGAAGGAAGACGCCCATCTGGTGCATGAAGCTGCCGGCCCATGCCCCGCCCGCCACGACGACCGAGGGCGTGCGAACGCTGCCGCGTTCCGTGACGACGCCCGACACGCGTCCGGCCGCCCGTTCGATCCCGCGCGCGGCGCAGTTCTGGACGACGTGGCCGCCCATCCGTTCGACCGCCTGCGCGACGAGGGGTGCCGCGCGTGACGGATCGGCGATGCCGTCGCTGGGCGACCAGACGCCGCCCTTCCACAGACGGCCTGTCGCGGCACCGCGTCTGCGCGCCTCCTCAGCGTCGAGCATCCGCGTGTCGATCCCCTCGCCACGCGCGAAGCGCCCCCATTTCGCCCACCCCTCGATCTCGGCCTCGTCGTCCGAAAGATAGAGGAGCCCCGAACGCCGGAAGCCCAGATCGTCGCCGATCTCGGCCCCCATCCGCTCCCACAGCTCGAGGCTGCGCGTCGAGAGCGGCAATTCCCGCGCGTCGCGGTTCTGCTGACGGCACCATCCCCAGTTCCGGCTGGACTGCTCGGCCCCGATCCTGCCCTTCTCGACCAGAACCACCTTCTGGCCGGCCTGCGCCAGCCAGTAGGCGGCGCAGACCCCAACGATACCGCCGCCCACGACCACGCAATCTGCCTCGGCCGGGAGATGATCGGATGTGGCGACGTCGAGCCGGGGAGGGGACATGGGGAGCGGACCTTTCTGCTGACGGAACCCTAGCGGCGAGCGCCAAGCGGGTTCTTCCGCATCGCCCGCCGCAAACGGCATTTCCTGTTGAAACGGGCGTGCGATGAAGTGCACTAGACAATCATCCCGGCCGGATCGTCCGGCAAGCTCTCCTCAAGGCGGAAGGACGCGGCATGAAGCCCGCCTACAAGCTCGACAGGATCGACGTGAAAATCCTCGCCGTGCTGCAACGCAACGGCCGGATCACGAATGTCGAGCTTGCCGATGCGGTGAACCTCTCGCCATCGCCCTGTCTCATGCGGGTCAAGAAGTTGCAGCAGGCGGGATACATCTCCGGGTATTCGGCGCAGATCGACCTTGCCCGGCTCGGCTCGACAATGACTGTCTTTACCGAATTCACGCTGAAGAACCATCGCCAGATCGATTTCGCGCGCTTTCAGGAGGCGCTGGAGAAGATCGACAGCTGCGTGGAATGCCACCTCGTCTCGGGCGGATACGACTACCTCGTGAAGTTCGTGACCGGCGGGATCGACGATTACCAGTCGATCGTCGAGGGGCTGATCGACCGCGATATCGGCATCGACAAGTATTTCAGCTTCGTCGTTCTCAAGACGCCGTTCCTGCGTCAGCATGTGGATCTCACGCGGCTCTTCGGCGATCCCGACTGACGGGCATCAGTAGCCGCGCGACTGATCGACCAGGCCCGGGATCGGAGCGCCGTGCCTCAGGGCCGTCATCACCGACACGGCGTGACGCCCGCCCTCGGCCGCGTCGGTCTCGGCCGCGACATGAGGCGTCACGATCAGGCGCGGATCGGACCACATCCAGTGATCGGCCGGCAGCGGTTCGGGATCGGTCACGTCGAGCATCGCGGCCGAGATCCGTCCGGCATCGAGCGCCCTGCGCAATGCCTCTGCGTCCAGATGCGCGCCGCGTCCCGCTTGGACGAGCTTCGCGCCCATGGGCAGGGCGGAAAGCGTCTCGTCGTTCAGGATACCGCGCGTCTCGGGCGTGAGCGGAAGCAGGCAGACCAGCATGTCGCTGCGTTCGAGGAAGGCCTTGAAATCCTGCGCGGCGAACATCGGGACGACACCCGCCTTGCCCGACCGCGACAGCCCCGCGACCTCGAAGCCGAGGGCCGCAAGGCTTTCGGCGGCGAGCGTTCCGATCCGTCCCATCCCAAGGATACCGATGCGACGCGAGGCGGCGAGCGGGACGGGGTGGCCGCGCCATTCGCCTGCACGCGCCTGTTCGAGATAGGTTGGCATGTCGCGATGGAGCATGAGCGACGCCATCACCACCCAGTCGCGCACCATTGCCTCGATCCCGGGGGCGAGCGTGCGCGACAGCGCGACACCTTGCGGCAGGGGCGGCAGGTGATCGACGCCCGCGCCGACCGAAATGACGGCACGCAGGTTTGGATAGCGCGAGAGGTCTTCGGGCGGCTGCCAGCAGGCGATGGCCGTAACCTCGGCCGGATCGCACACCGCGTCCTCGCTCTCGATCAGGGTCTCGCCCGCCGCATCGAAGAGGGGGCGCCAGACGGGAATCCGGGCAGGCGTCGAAAGAAACAGAAGGGCCATCAGCGTGTCACCTCGTGAGTGGGCATGTCGTCGGGGGTCGAGCGCCTTCGATCGATCGAAGCACCCGAACGGGATCGGTCACGTGAATGACAGGTTCGATCGGCTGTTCCAAGATGGCCCCCTTCAGCCGAGCGCCTGCGAGATCAGCGCGTGGGTCCGGTATTCCGACGCCTCGCGCGGGCGAGGCGCGCGCACCATCGACACGCCGCCGCCCGCGACCGACAGTCCCAGCCCCTCGACGAATGGCACGAGGCCCATTTCCTCGGGCACGTCGATGCGCAGATACCGCCCGTCCATGCGACGCGCTCCTTCGGCGATGAGCGAGCGCGCGCCGACCGCGTCGCGCGCCACGACGGGACCCAGCACATGGCCGCGACCGAACGGCCGGAGCAGGGCGAAGCCGCCCTCGGTGCTCAGCGTCTCGCCGATTCCGGCGATCCGCGACAGAAGCGCCTCGCGCTCCATCCCGCTTGCCGCGCGGTCCATCCCGGCAAGGCGTGGGGGTTCGACAGGGCCGATCTCGACCGGACGCACGGGCGACGCCACGCGCGGTTCGCCGTGCAATTGCACGATGCGCCCGCTCTCGACGAAGCCGAGCTTGCGATAAAGCGGCACCCCGGCATCGGTCGCGACCAGACGCATCTCGCGATTGCCGGCCAGCGCGATGACGCGTTCCATCACCTGGCGTCCGAGGCCGCGGCCGCGCATTTCCGAGGCGACGATGATCATGTTCAGGGTCGCCACGGGACCGTGAAGCGAGCAGAGCGCCGTCGCGACCACTCGCCCCCGGTCGAGAGCCACCACCCCGTTCGAGACCGACAGCGTCAGTTGCCAATCCTCGACCCGGTGCGGCCACCCTTCGGCCAGCGACAGGATCTGTGCCTGGGGGATATGGTCTTGGGTGAAGGGTGCGATCTCGATCGTCGCGGGATCGGCGGTAGCTGGTCGGTTCATCGGACGGGTCCCGGGGCTTTCTGTTTCCGTCACAAGCTATCTTCGGGGTCGGAGAATCTATCCCTCGATCCTGCGGGGGCGCGGCAGGTTGCGCCAAAGCACGCCGCGCCCCGCCGCAGAATATGCCGTCAGCCGCGCAGTTCCTGTCCCAGCGCCCGGATCATCGCCACGGCCGCCGTGAGCTCGTCCCGTGCAAGCCATTCCTCGGGCTTGTGGGCACGGCCGATATCGCCCGGCCCGCAGATGATCGACGGAATGCCCGCCCCCTGGAAGAGCCCCGCCTCGGTGCCGAAGCTGACCGCGGCGAGGGGGGTCCGACCGGTCAGAGCGGTGAGGCGCGAGGCAAGGAGATGATCGGAGGGAAGCGCGAGGGCCGGATAGCTCGAGATCGTCTCGACCCCGATGCCAGCCTCGCCTGCCGCGGCGATGACGGGGGCGAGCAGATCCATCGGATCCGCGCCGGCGATGGCGCGCGCCTCGACCTCTGCACATGCGGCGTCGGGGACGATGTTGATCGCCTGCCCGCCCGAGATGGTGCCGATCTGAAGGCTCGACCAAGGCGGCTCAAATCGAGCGTCGCGTGCGCCCCGCTCGAGCGCGTTCGCCTGAGCGATCGCGGCCTCGAGCACGGGAACGAGCGCGTGGATCGCGTTCGTTCCGAGGTCGGGCCGCGAGGAATGGCCCGCGACACCCTTGGCGGACAACCGGATCGCCGCCTTGCCCTTGTGCGCCAGCACGGGGACGAGGTTCGTGGGTTCGCCGATGATCGCGCCCTCGGGCGGCGCGCAGAGATCCGGCAGTGCCTTCAGAAGATGCGGCACGCCCTGGCATCCAGCTTCCTCGTCGTAGGAGAGCGCGATGTGGATCGGCCGGGCGAGGTCCATGGCGGCAAGCTCCGGCACCATGGAAAGGGCCGCGGCGACGAACCCCTTCATGTCGCAGGCTCCGCGCCCGATCAGCCGCCCGTCCCTCTCGCGCAGCACGAAGGGATCGGCGAGCCAGCCGGGCTCCGTCGCGGGAACGACGTCGAGATGGCCCGACAGCGCGAAGCCCGGCCGGTCCACCGGTCCGATCGTCGCGAAGAGGTTCGAGCGATCGCCCTCGGGCCCTGGCAGCACGTGCGCGGCGACGCCCTGCGACGCCAGCCAATCCCGCACGAATTCCACGATCGGCGCGTTCGGCCGGCCCACGACGCTGTCGAAACCGACGAGTTTCGTGAGAATGGCCTCGGGGTTCAGCATGTCCTCGTTCATCCGTCTCTCTTTTCCTTGCAACTTGCGGTTCGATCATGGGCCGATCCGCGACGACGCGGCGGCCGAGTTGGCCTGCCGCCCGGCAGGCTCTGCCGTGGCCCGCCGCGCAAACGCAATATCATGCCTCCGACCGCACGAAGCCAGCACCTTGCGCGCCGCCGGAGGGAGATGCTGGAGCGAGATATCATCTTCCGGAGACCTCCATGACCTTCCGTCCGAAATTCGTCAGCTTCGACTGTCACGGCACCATGATCCATTTCGACATGGCGGGGGCCGCACGCGACCATTACGGCGACGCGCTGTCTTCGGCGCAGATGGACGCGTTCATCCAGGACTTCTCGGCCTATCGGCTGGACGAGGTGCTGCATGACTGGAAACCCTATGCCGAGGTCGTGCACAACGCGCTCGAACGGACCTGCAATCGCAACGGCGTGGCCTTCGATCCCGCCGTGGCGCGCGACATCTACGAGCGCGTGCCGACATGGGGGCCGCATTCCGACGTGCCCGCCGGCCTCTCGCGCGTGGCGGAGGAATATCCGCTCGTGGCGCTGACCAATTCGATGAACGCGCAGATCCCGCACAACATCGAAAGGCTCGGCGCGCCCATCGCCCATGTGCTGACGGCCGAGAGCGCGGGTGCCTACAAGCCGCATATGCAGGCCTTCGAATACATGTTCGACACGCTCGGTTGCGGCCCCGAGGACATGCTGCACATCTCGTCGAGCTTTCGCTACGACCTCATGACGGCGCATGATCTCAGGATCGAGAACAAGGTCTGGGTCAATCGCGGCCACGAACCTGCAAATCCCTATTACGGATATACCGAGATCGCCGACATCTCCGGGCTGCCGTCGGTCCTCGGGCTCTGAGATGAAGTTCGCATCCTACTGGCACGACACGGCACCGGTCTTCGACGGTGCGCAGACCGGCCCGGTCGGAGGCAACTTCGACGTCGCGGTGATCGGCGGCGGCTTCACCGGGCTGAATGCGGCGCGGAAGCTCGCGCGCGGGGGCGCGCGGGTTGCCCTGCTCGAGGCGGCGCATGTCGGGGCTGGCGGATCGGGGCGGAATGGCGGGCACCTGAACAACGGCATGGCCCACGGCTATGCCGCTGCCAAGGCGGAACTCGGCGCCGACCGGGCGCACGCGCTCTATCGCGCCTACGACCGCTCGATCGACCTCATCGAGGACGTCATCGCGGAGGAGGGGATCGCCTGCGATTTCCGCCGCTCGGGCAAGCTGAAGCTCGCCTCCAAGCCTTCGCATGTCGATGCTCTTCGTGCCAATCAGGAGCTCGTCGCGCGTGAGGTCGACCCCGAGACGCGCTGGCTCGACCGCACTGAGCTGTCGTCCGAGATCGGGTCGGACGCGTTTCACGGGGCGGCGCTTTTCGAGAAATCGGCGATGATGCATATGGGCCGCTACGTCACGGGGCTGGCCGGGGCGGCCGCCCGCCACGGGGCCGCGATCTGGGAGGATGCGGCCGTGACCGGTCGCGAGAAAACGGGTGGCGGCTGGCGGCTCAGGACGTCGAAGGGTGCGCTTCATGCCGACCGCGTCATCGCCGCGACCGACGCCTATTCCGCACAGACGCGCGGCGCGCCGCTCGGCCATTTCCGCAAACGCATCATCGCGATGGGGTCTTTCATCATCGCGACGCGTCCGCTTTCGGATGCGGAAATCGCAGCCACGCTGCCGGGTGACCGGAACTACGTCACATCGCTCAATATCGGGAATTACTTTCGGCTGTCGCCTGACAGACGGCTGATCCTTGGCGGCAGGGCCAGATTCTCCGCCCGTTCGGACCAGGGATCCGACGCGAAGTCGGGCGAAATTCTGCGCGCGCGGATGGCCGAGATCTTTCCGCAGCTCGCCGATACCGAGATCGACTATTGTTGGGGAGGTCTCGTGGGAATGACGCGGGACCGTTTCCCCCGCGCAGGCGAGGCGGACGGCATGTTCTACGCGATGGGGTATTCCGGTCATGGCGCGCAGCTCTCGACGCTGATGGGCGAGGTGCTGGCCGATCTGGCGCTCGGGCGGCGGGACACGAACCCGCTCGACGGGATGGACTGGCCTGCGGTTCCCGCGCTGAACGGAAAGCCGTGGTTCCTGCCGCTTGCGGGCCTCTGGTTCGGGCTGAAGGACAGGCTGTCCTGAGAGGCGCCTGACCCGCTATCCCAGCGAATGCGCCGCGAGACCGTAGGTCCTGAGCCCCTCTGTCGCGCGCCGGTGCGGGCCTTTCCGCATTTCGGTGACGGTATCCATGGCTCCGACACCGGAGGCCGTGAGGAAGGCGGTCAGGGCACCGCCCTCTTGGGGGGTGTCGATCCTGACGAAGCTGCCCTCGGACTGGCGCAGCAGCGGGGCCACAATCTGGATCGCCATCTCCTCGCTCTCGGCGACGAGCGGACCGATCACGTGGCCCTTGCCGAAGCGTCGCATGAGCGCGAAGCCGCAGGGCCGCCCGCTCCGCGTGGCGACGATCCCGTTGGATACGGCCATCAGCGCGTCGATCGTCGCGCCGCGTCCGGCCCCGAAGGCGGCCGCGTCCATCTCGCGGATCGCGGGCCCGTCCGCGGGCGCGACAATCGCCAGTTCGAGGTTCGAGGCAGGATCCGTCGCCGGCACGCCGCCTGCGATGCCCTGATGCTGGTGGATCGTGGTCACCCTTTCGAACCCCTCGCTGAGATAGAGCCTGTAGCCCGAGCGCGTGGCGTTGAGCCTGATGTCGCGTCCCGCGCAATCCTGCAGGATGCGCTTGAGCAGGAAACGTCCGCCGCCCTGCGCCTGAAGTCGCGGTGGCGTCACCATCATGCCGAGCATGGCGAAATCGTCGCCCATCGGAAAATGCATGGCGGCACCCATCGGCCGGCCGATCGCGTCGAGCGCGACATAGCCCGCGCCCAGCCGCATCAGCAGGTCGAGATCGCTGTCCCGATGCGGCCAAAGGACACTCATCGTGAGCTCGTGCAGAAGCCCCCGGCTCTCCGGGCGGATCGGCACGATCTGCGCCTCGTAGGCGTCGATCCGAAGCGTGTCTTCCACTTGCGCTGCCTCCCGTCCGGCCGCCTCGTCCACCCCGTTGCCGGGATGGAGCGTCTTTCGCTCACCTAGCGGAAAACGCGCGGCACGTTCACCCTCATGAACTTTCAATTCGCGACATCGTGTCCGAACTTCACTCTCGCTGCGCCGAGCGGCGCGGAGCCTCGCGGTGCATCCGTCATCTCTTGGCCCGCCGCATGGCGATCTGGTCCTGCAACGCATAGCCCTTGATGATTGCCGGCATGAACCAGGGATCGCCGCGATAGAGCGGCACGGCCGCCGGTGGCCGCGAAGCCAGCGCGCTTCGGCCCGCATCGGCCCCGAGGAGGCGATGCGCCGCACGGCTGCCGACCCACGGGGCCCACACGACGCCCGAGCCGCAGAACCCCGAGGCGTAGAGGATTCCATCATGTTCGAACAGGCGGGGCATCATGTCGCGGTTCATCGCCACGTTGCCGAACCAGGTATGGCTGAGATCGACGCCTTCGAGTTCGGGGAAGATCTGCGCGAGGCCCCTGCGCAGACGCAGCGTCGGGCCCATCGGGTCGCCGTGGCGGGACGCGTCGCGCCCGCCGAGCAGGATCCGGCGTCCGTCGGGCGTGGGCCGGTAGTAATAGCCGAGCTGGCGCGTCTCGCCCATCATCATGCCGCGCGGCATCAGCCGCTTCATGAGATCGGGCGACAAATCCTCGGTGGTGATGATGCGGCTGCGCACCGGCACGAGGCGGCGCTGCAGATAGGGAGCCGCGCGATCGGTATAGCCGTTCGTGCAGATGAGGACCTGCCGCGCCTCGACGGTGCCCGCACCTGTCTGGATCCGGAAGCTGTCACCCTCGCGCATGATGCCGATGACGGGCGTCTGCCCATGCACACCCGCACCCGCCGCAAGCGTGATCCTGAGCAGTTCGGCATGGAACTTGCCCGGATGCAGCCCGCCGATATCGAGCCTGGCCGTTCCGCCGCGATAGAAATCGCTACCGATATGGCCGTGCTGCTCGGAATGGGGGACGGCGTAGGATTCGATCCCGAGCCGCTTCGACAGTGTCTCGGCGGCGCGTGCCATCGTCTCGTACTCGTCGAAGCCGAGCGCGCCCTTGAAGAGACCGGTCATCCTGAAGTCGCAGTCAAGTTCCTCGGTCCGGATCAGGTCGTAGACGAATTCGCGCGCGACCTTGCCCTCGGCCTCGATGGCAAGCGCCACGTCCTCGCCGAAGCGCTTGGCGATCCGCGCGAAGCTCGGGCGGATCGTGCCGCTGGTGATGCCGCCATTGCGCGACGAGGCACCTTCGCCGGGTCGCATCGCATCGAAGGCCGCCACGGATCGCCCCGCCCGCGCGAGGACGAGAGCCGCCGAAAGCCCTGCATATCCCGCGCCGACGATGGCCACGTCGAGCTTGCCGGGCAGAGGCGTGGGCGGAAGCGCCTTCGGGGGAGCCGCTTCCCACCAATAGGGGCTGGCATTCCGGGCGCGGGGGGCACCTTGGGACATTCTCGACCTCAGAAGCTGTCGTTGCGGACGTCGAGCGCATCGCGCAGGCCGTCGCCGATGAAGTTGAAGCTGGTCACGGCGATGGTGATAGCGGCACCGGGCACGATGGCAAGCCAGGGGGCCGAGCCGAGATATTGCTGTGCACCGTTCAGCATGTTGCCCCAGCTCGGAAGGGGCGGCTGGATGCCGAAGCCGAGAAAGCTGATATAGGCCTCGAGCAGGATGGCGCGCGCGACGGTCAGGGTCGCGGCGACGATGATGGGCCCCATGCAGTTCGGCAGGATCTCGCGGAACATGATGTGCATGCGGCCGAGGCCCAGCATGCGGCCCGCCATCACGAATTCCCGTTCCTTCAGCGAGCGCACTTCGGCCTCGACGATGCGTGCGACTTCCATCCAGCCGGTCAGGGCGATGATGACTGTGATCATGATCGGGCTCGGCTTCAGCGCGACGGCAAGCGCCAGCAGCATGAAGATCGTGGGAAATGACAGGAACCCGTCCACCAGCCGCATGAGCACGGCGTTGACCGCCTTCCCGCCATAGCCCGCCACAACACCGACGAGCGTGCCGAGGATCGTCGCGAGCAGCATGGCGAAGACCCCCACGAGAAGCGAGATGCGCCCCGCCATCAGCAGACGCGCGGCCACGTCCCGCCCGAGCGGATCGGTCCCGAGGTAATGGCCGCCGGTCAGAGGCGGCGCGAAGCGCGCGAGGAGGTCGATATAGAGCGAGTCGTAAGGCAGCAGGTAGGGGCCGACCACGCAGGCAAAGGTCAGCAGCGTGATCATCACGAGTCCCAGAAGCGCCAGCTTGTGGCCGAAGAAGCGCCGGATCACGCGGGTCTGCCACCAGCGGATGCGGGGCGAGGCGGCGGCGTCGAGCATGGTCATGGTGGAAATCCTTTCTCGGGCCGGCGATCAGGCCAGTCGGATACGCGGGTCGATCAGCGCGACGGCGATGTCGGCCACGAGGTTCGCGACGATGGTGAGGATGGCCGAGAACATCAGCAGCCCCATCACCACCGGATAATCGCTGTAGCCGAGACTATCGAGGAACAGGCGCCCCATGCCCGGCCAGGTAAAGACGGTCTCGGTCACGAGCGCGCCGGTCAGGAGCGACGGCACCTGGACGCCCGCGAGCGTGATCATCGGCAGCAACGCGTTGCCCACCACGTGTTTCATCACGACGCGGCGCTCGGGCACGCCCTTGGCGCGGGCGGTCTTGACGAAATCCTGGCTGATCGCGTCGAGCGTCGCGCCCCGCATGAAGCGGCTCCAGATCGCGATATGGACAAGCGCCAGCACGATCGAGGGCATGATGAGGTGATGGAGATAGTCGAGCACGGAGCCGTCGCCGATCGAGTACATGTTGCCGGCGGGCAGCCAGTCGAGCCTGAGCGAGAAGACGTAGATGCCGATGAGGCCGAACCAGAACGTCGGGATCGACAGGGCGATCATGGCACCGATCGTCGCCATGTAGTCGAACCCGGAATAGCGGTGAGTGGCCCCGCGGATACCGATCCAGGTGCCGACGGCCACGGCGATCACTGTCGAGGACCCCATGAGGAGGAGCGTCGCGGGAACGTGGCGCGCGATCACGGAGGTCACGGCGCTGCCGTCGCGGAAAGACGTGCCCCAGTCGCCCTGAAGCATGCGCCACGCCCAGTCGAGATACTGTATGTGGAAGGGTCGGTTCAGTCCGAGCTGTTCGGCGATGCGCGCCATGTCCTGCTGCGTCATACCGGGGTCGAGCGCGAACTGGGAAAGCGGCCCCCCGGGCATCAGGTTCAGCACGGCGAAACCGATGATCGACACGATCACCAGGAGGATCACGCTTTGCAGGAGGCGGCTGAGGAGAAAGGCGGCCATGGGATGCTCCGATGCGCGGAAGGGTCGGTCGGGACGGGAAGGAGTGCCGCCCGCGCCGATGCGCGGACGGCGGAGCGTCGGCTCAGTTCCAGTACCAGGTGGCGGCGTTCCAGGATTCGGTACGCGTGTTGACGTTCGGTTCGAACCCCGCGATGCCGGCCTTGTGTCCGTAGACGTTGGTGTAGAGGAACAGCGGCAGGAACGGCAGATCGTCGCGGATGATCGCCTGCACCTGCTTGTAGATCTCCTCGCGCTTCCCGGTGTCGAAGGTGCGCGCGCCCTCAACGAGAAGTTCGTCGACCTCGGGGTTGGAATATTGCGCGTTGTTCGACCCGCTGCCGCCCTGCGCCGCGATCGCGTCGGTGTGGAAGCGGTTGGTGACGTCGGGATCGGCACCGATCAGGTAGGTGATGCCGACCATTGCGGTCTCGAATTCCGACTGGCCCCAGAACTCTCCCCACATGACCGCGGGCGGCAGGTTCTCGATCGTCATCTCGACGCCGATCTGCGCGAGGGTCTGCTGGATGAACTGCTGTGCCTGCTCGCGCAGATGCGCACCGGTGGTCGTCGAGTTGACGAAGCTCAGCCTGACGCCGTCCTTCTGCCGGATCCCGTCGTCACCGGGCATCCAGCCCGCCTCGTCGAGCAGTGCCGCCGCCTTTTCGAGGTCGAACTCGTGCTTTGGCAGGTCGGGATTATAGTAGGGCGACTGTTGCGGCATGTAGGTTTCGGTCTCACCCGCGACGCCGAAATAGAGGATGTCGATGATCGACTGACGGTCGATCGCCATGTAGAGCGCCTCGCGCACCGCCGGATCCTGGAATTGCGGCAATTCCTGGTTGAGATAGATCGACTCGACCGTCGCGCGGGGCACCAGCGTGACCGTGCGATCCGGCAAGGTCTTGGCTTCCTCGTAATTGTCGGCCGTGATGTAGGCTTGGCCGACGAGGTCGATGTCGCCGCTGCGGAACTGCGTATAGAGCACCGTCATGTCGGGAATGTACTTGAAGACGAGTTCCTCGATGTAGGGACCGTCGCCGTGATAGTCGGGATTGGCTGTCAGCGTGAGATTGTCGCCGGCCTGCCGGGAACCCCATTTGAACGCGCCGGTGCCGACGGGGGCCTGGTTGAAATCGGCCTCGTTCGGGTCCTCCGCCGCGCCGAGGATGTGCTCGGGCATGATGAATGTCTCGGTCAGGAACGAGAGATAGGGCGCGAAGGGCTCTTCCATGCGCCAGGTGATCTCGGTGGGCGAGACGACCTCGATGTCGCGCACGAGGTCGTGGCCGGTGGTCCGCCAGGCGCGGAAATCGGGATCGGTGATAAGCTCGAGCGTGAACTTGACGTCATCGGCGGTGAAGGGCTCGCCGTCGTGCCAGGACACGTCGTCGCGCAGCTCGATCCGCCATTCGAGGCCGTCCTCCGAGAGGCCGCCATTCTCGATCGTGGGCACTTCGGTCGCGAGGTTCGGGACGATCTCGCCCTCGGGCGTGATGCGGAAGAGCGCGTCGAAGATCGAGAAGGCCACGCCGTCATCGACCTCGATATGCGGCATCAGCGGATTGAAGACCGTGGGCTCCTGCGAAAGGCCTACGACGATCCGGCCCGACGGCTCTTCGGGCGGGGTCTGCGCAAAGGCCGGCAGTCCAAGAAGGGTCGGCACCAGGAAACCGACGGCACCACCCGCCGCCATCAGCCGAAGCGTCGTGCGGCGCGTGGGGCCGCCCAGAAGATCTGTCTTGCGTGTCATTGTCTCTCTTTTCCCTGTTGTTGCTCTTTTGGCGGTTCTTCGTGGTTCAGCCCCGCGCGGCCGCGGGTCCGGGCGCGACATCCTCGCCGGGGATCGCGGCGACAAGTTCGCGCGTGTAGGCATGGGCCGGATCGAAGAAGATCTTCGACGGCGGCCCGTATTCGACGATCCGGCCTTTCTGCATGACCGCGATCTCGTCGCAGATCTGGCTGGCCACGCGCAGATCGTGGGTGATGAAGATCATCGCCACGCCGGTCTCGCGCTGGATCCGGTCGAGAAGCTCCAGGATCTGCGCTTGGATCGACACGTCGAGCGCCGAGACCGCCTCGTCCGCGACGAGGATCTTGGGTTTGAACATCAGTGCGCGCGCGATGCCGATCCGCTGTCGTTGCCCGCCGGAGAATTCGTGCGGATAGCGCTCGAACGCGCCTGCATCGAGCCCGACAAGCGAGAGAAGCGATTTCGCCTCCTCGCGGGCCTTTGCGGCCGACATGCCATGCGCCCTCGGGCCCACGGTCAGGATCGTGCCGACGTTCATGCGCGGATTGAGCGAGGCGAAGGGATCCTGGAAGATCATCTGGATCTCGGGACGAAGGGCGCGGAACGCCCCGTCGGAGACGCCGGCGATGTCACGCCCTTCGAACATGATCTCGCCCGCATCGGAATCCATCAACCGCACGAGAAGCCGCCCGAGTGAGGATTTTCCCGAACCGCTCTCGCCCACGATGCCGAGCGTGTGGCCCGGCCGGACCTCGAACGACACGTCACGCACCGCCGGAACCTCGCGCAAAGTGCGAAAGAGGACGCTGCCGCTGCGATAGGTCTTGGCGAGGCCGCGCACACTCAGCAGCGGTTCCGCATTCGCCGACGATCCGGGCTCTCGCGGGCGATCCTCGGCGCGCAGGTGCGGAACGGCCGCGATCAGACGTCTGGTATAGGGATGATCGGGCGATTTCAGAACCTTGTCGGCGCTGCCGCGCTCGACCACGCGGCCCTTCTCCATCACGACGACGGTGTCGGCGATTTCGGCCACGACGCCGAAATCGTGGGTGATGAACATGACGCTCATGCCCTTGCGGCGCTGGATGTCGCGGATGAGCTCGAGGATCTGTGCCTGCGTCGTCACGTCGAGCGCGGTGGTGGGCTCGTCCGCGATGAGGATCGTGGGCTCGAGCGACAGCGCCATGGCGATCATCACCCGTTGCCGCTGGCCGCCCGACAGGCGGAACGGGTACTGGTGATACATGAGTTCCGGGTCGGGCAGGCCGACCTCGTTCAGGAGTTCCACCGCCCGTTCGCGACGCGAGCGCTGCGTGCCCAGCCCATGCGCGGCCATCGCCTCGTCGATCTGTGCGCCGACCGTCATCAGCGGGTTCAGCGCCGAAAGCGGATCCTGGAAGATCATCGACACCACCCGGCCGCGCAGGTCACGCAGCTCCTCGGTCGGCATCCCGACGATCTCGCGCCCCTCGAGCGTGATGGACCCCGCACTGGTCCGGATGGCCCGGGGCAGAAGGCCCATCACGGTATTGGCCGTCACCGACTTGCCCGAGCCGGACTCGCCGATGACGCAGAGGATCTTGCCGCGTTCGAGATCGAAGGTGACGTCTTCGATCGCGTTGCGCCGCTCCATTCCGTCGGGCAGGCGCAGGGTCAGCCCGCGCACCGACAGCGCGATATCCGGTTGGACGGTGGGTCGACCTGCAGCAATCATCGGATCATCTTCCTTCTGGCTGCGCGTCGAGCCGGGTGCCGCAGCGCGGTGTTCGGCCGATGCTCGGGGGTGGTGATCCGCCGGCTCCTGCGCATCGTGGGCCGGAAGGTCGTGCACCCGTTCCGGCAAGTCTGACGAGCTTCGGGTCCGCTTGATGTCGTTTTCGGGCGGGGCCGCGGCAGGAACGGCCGTCCTGTCCCCATTGCGAGGCATTTCCTGTCGCGGTCCGTCCGCATCGCGGATCCGGCCCGGTCGGATCGCGATGCGCTCAGTCCCGGGGGCGGGCATCAGACGTCCGCGCGATGTGGGGATCCTGCGCGGTGACGGACCCGGCAGGGCCAAGGCACGTTCCTGGCCGGGGTTCTGCCGGGTCGTGGTCGAATGTCTGGAAATCTGTCATGTCGGCTCCTGTCGGTACGATCGGGGCCCTTCTGCACGGGCCCTCTGTTGAACCGAGCGTGACGCGGCCGGCAGAGCAATCGATGCCGATAAGCGCGTCCGCGCAGTGGATGATGGCGAAGCACCGCAACATGGCAGAGGATTCTGCCGGGTCGTCGCGGACCGCTCAATCCACGGGAAAATGGCCGAGGATGGCCTTCACCTCGAGATAATCGAGCAGGCCCTCCCGCCCGAATTCGCGGCCGTTGCCCGATCGCTTGTAGCCGCCGAAGGGCGCGTGCGGATCCCAGCCGGGATTGTTGAGAAGCACCTGACCCGCGCGGATCCGGCGCGCGACGGCCCGCACGCGGTCCATGTCGCGCCCCTGCACATGCGCGCCGAGCCCGTAGACAGTATCGTTTGCGATCCGCACGGCCTCCTCCTCGTCGTCGTAGGGGATGATGCAGAGCACGGGGCCGAATATCTCCTCCTGCGCGATGCGCATGTCGGTGCGGACTTCGGAAAAGATCGTCGGACGTACAAAATACCCCCGCGTCAGGCCCTCAGGGCGGCCCGGTCCGCCCGCGACGATGCGCGCACCTTCGGACAGGCCGGCCTCGATGATGGCGATGACGCGCTCGTATTGGGCGCGATTCGCGATCGCGCCATGCGTCGCGGCGGGATCGGTCGGATCGCCCACGACGATGTCCGAAACGGCCCGCGCGGCGATGGCCTCGACCTCCTGCAGCACCGCGCGCGGGACGATCATTCGGGTGGGTGCGCTGCAGGATTGCCCCAGATTGCGCATCCCCGACGCCACGCCCATCGACACCGCGCGGTCGAGATCGGCATCCGGCAGGATCACGTTCGGGGACTTGCCGCCAAGCTCCTGCGCCACGCGCTTGACCGTGTCGGCCGCCGCTTTCGCCACCGCGACGCCAGCACGTGTCGATCCGGTGACCGAGATCATGTCGACACCCTCGTGCGTGGCAAGCGCGGTACCCACCCCGGGCCCATCGCCTTGGACGAGGTTGAAGACACCGGCAGGAAATCCGGCTTCCTCGACAAGCTCGGCGAAGAGGATCGCGCTCAGCGGGGCGAGCTCGCTCGGCTTCAGGACGATCGTGCAGCCCGCGGCGAGCGCGGGACCAAGCTTCGCGGTGATCTGGTAGAGTGGCCAGTTCCAGGGCGTGATCAGCGCACAGACGCCGATGGGTTCGTGGGTGATGGCGGTCGTGCCGCGCGGGCTGGTGAACTCGAAGTTCCTCAGCACCTCGCAGGCAGTTCTGAGATGGGCGACGGCAAGGGGCACCTGCAGGGCGCGCGCGCTCGCGATGGCGGCCCCCATCTCCTCCGTCAGGCAGGCGGCCAGAAGCTCCGCGCGATCCTCCATCAAGTCGGCCAGCCTGTCGAGCCGGGCCGCGCGATCCTCGGGGGTATGTGCGCTCCAGCCCTCGAACGCGTCCCGCGCCGCGGTGACGGCGGCATCAACGTCGCGCGCATTGCCCATCGGAACGTGACAGATCTCGGTCTCCGTCGCCGGGTTCACGACCATGCAGCTTCCCGTACCGAGGGGTGCCACCCATTCTCCGCCGATCAGAAAGCGGTCCAGCCGGCCGGTGCGGGCAAGATGGGTGAGCGGTGCGGACATATGCTGAATCCTTCTGCGGAGGGACGGTTGCCACCATGATGACAGGGCGGGGCAGGCGGGGATGCCGAAGCGATGGACCGCGACGGCAGGATCGCCCGTGCCCCGTCCCGCCCGGAACAGGTTCTTGCGCGGGGCGCCACGCGGGCATTCCGGCGGAACCGTGCAATTCGCCGGGGGGTTTGCCCCCCATGTGGCGGGTTCCGATGCCGCCCCGGCCGCGAAAGGAGCACCATGTCCGACGCCGTTCTCGACGTCCTGAGGCCCCGCCCGACCGGCGGCACACTCGTCACCTTCCGTCCGGGCATGTCCGGCCCGGCGCAGATCGAAGCCGTCGAACGCGCGGCGGGGGCAGGGGCCATCCGCATCGCCGGAAGCGAGACTCCGCCCGGCGGCGAGGCGATCCTCGTCTTCGAGGAAATCGGGATCGCCATCGTGCCTGCGCGCGAGGATGGCGAAAGCGTCGCCGCCGCGCTCGGACGCAGCGAGGGGGTGGAGCGGACCCGCCCGGAATTCTGGCTGTTCGACACCGAGGCAGGAGCGGGATTCGAGGACGACACGGAGCGCAGCTGGGGACTTGCCGCCACGGGGGCGATCGACAGCCCCCGGAGCGGCGACGGCATCCGCCTCTGCGTGCTCGATACCGGTATCGACGCGGGACATCCCGATTATCGCGACAGGTCGATCGTCTCGCAAAGCTTCGTCACGGGCGAAGAGGTCATGGACGCGCAGGGCCACGGTACCCATTGCGCCGGCACCGCGGCGGGCCGATCCGCGCTGCCGGGGGTACCGCGTTACGGCGTGGCCCCCGGTGCGTCGCTGCATGTCGGCAAGGTGTTGAACGACCAGGGATCGGGGCGCGAGCGTGACATCATCGCCGGGATGCTCTGGGCCGTGAGACAGGGATGCGAGGTAATCTCCATGTCGCTCGGCCGTGCGGTGCGCCCGGGCGAGGTCCATTCCACCGCCTACGAACGGATCGGCCGTCTGGCCCTCGACAGTGGCAGTCTCATCGTCGCGGCGGCAGGCAACGACAGCCGCAGGCAGGTCGGATATATCGCGCCGGCGGGCGCGCCCGCCAATTCGCCCTCGATCCTTTCCGTCGCGGCCCTCGACGAAATGCTCGCGATCGCCCCGTTCTCGAATGGCGGGATCAATCCCGATGGCGGGGGGATCGACCTCGCTGCGCCGGGCGTCGATGTGCTGTCGAGCGTACCGCGTCCGCGCGATTATCGCGCGCTTTCGGGCACCAGCATGGCGACGCCCCATGTCGCGGGGGTCGCGGCGCTCTGGGCCGAGAGCGATCCGGCCCTGCGCGGCGCGGCGCTTTGGGATCGTCTGATCGAAAGCGCCCGAAAGCTGCCGCTTTCCGCGCGCGACGTCGGCGCGGGGCTGGTTCAGGCACCGCCTCCCGCGCGCGGCGATGAGTGACTGGGGCAAAGAGATGACCGTGACACATATCTCGATCATCGTGACTCTGGAGGACCGTGCCCGCCTGCAGAGCCGTCAGATCGGCGACGAGCTCGGCCGGCACGGCGTCGTTGTCGAAAGCGAGATGCCCGAGCTCGGGCTCATCTTCGGGCGGTGCGCGCCGGATCGCCTTGCCGATGTCGCCGGGATCGAAGGCGTGGCCGAAGCGCGCCCCGAGGGCCGCGTCGATCTGCCGCCGGTGGATGACGATACGCCGCAATAGCCCAATACCATCCGGCATCAGGCGTAGTCCGACTTGATCGATCCTATTGCGAACGGGCGCAGGGGATGGTCCGGAGCACCTGCGCTGGTTGCCTCCGATCCATCGACCGACCACGCCGCTGCGTCATAAGGCCTCGCCATGCGCGAATATCGCTACGCCCCGCGGTCTCCAAGACGCGCAGGATTGGCCCCTTTCGCCTTCGCCGCGCTTCAGTGCGTGGAAAGGCAGAGGTCCGCCACCCAGCCGAAGGGGTTCACACTCGCGCCCGCCCTGCAAGGGGGCATGGCGCAGCTCGAGGCGAGCGCTGCCCAGGCTCAGGACCAAAGGCAAGGCCGAGGCGGTGGCCAAGATGCTCGCGCAGGATGCGATCGCCCCTTCGGCGCTGACGCCTCTGACGAACCGGGCGGCGCGGAGGTTCGTGGAGCGTCTGGTGGAGCTCGGCCTCGCGCGCGAACTGACGGGGCGGGCGTCGTTCCGGCTCTACGGTCTTTGATGGCGTTCGATCGAGAGCTCGGGGATCTGCCGCAGTCACTGCGCTGGCGGACATGGATCTCGCGGATCGAGGCGGTGCTCTTCGCGGCCGCCGCGCCGGTGCCGCGCGGCGATCTCGCGCGCGTGGTGGGGCAGGGGGTCTCGATCGAGCTGCTAATTGAGGATCTGCGCGCGGAGCTCGCCGACCGGCCCTACGAGGTTGCGAGGGCGGGCGATGCATGGCTTCTGAGGACGCGGCCGGCTTTTGCCGACGCGATCCTTGCGAGCGGTGCAGCCGAGGCCCAGGCGCCCGAGTTGTCGGAGCGGGAGGTCGCGGTGCTGGCCGCCATCGCGTATCACCAGCCGCTGACCCGCGAAGACCTCAAGGATATCTTAGGCCAGGACGTGCCTCGCGATCTCCTCTCCCGCCTGCGGGCCCGCGATCTCATCGCCCCCGGCCCGCGCGCCCCGAAGCCCGGTGCGCCCTACACCTTCGTCACCACGCAAGGCTTCCTCGCCGCGTTCGGTCTGGTTTCCCTCGTTGACCTGCCCGACAGGGAGGCGATGATGGATGCGGGCTTGGAAGGGGAGTGGAAGGGCTTCCGTCCGGCGTAGATCGGCAGAGGTCGCCTTGGTAAGTGGTCTTGGTGTCTGACGTGGTGCCGGTGCGATCTGTGTGTGTCGTCTTGTCCTTCTGGGCAGGTGGCTGCAAGCTCCTCGCAGCCGTAAGCCAAGACAGAGACCCCCGCATGTATCGCGCCACGGCCTCTCTC